>JBDGPY010000056.1:0-53224 GCA_042219425.1 Haloarcula sp.
TGCTCAAGACGATGCGCGAGGGCTACATGTTCGACCTCAACCGCCGGTACTACCGACTTCGCCCGCCGAAGTAACTGGTAGCGCAGCGCAGTGCAGTGCCGTCGTCTTCCTTGTCAGTTTGTTCGCTCAGATATCAGTGATCTCTCGTTGGGTACCGTCCCGTCTCGCCGAAGTAAAGTAGCTCCCGCCACTAGCAGTGATGATGCCAGAGGACCAGTCAGCGGGAGATGGCGATGGGTCGGACCGACGTGACGTGGTGGTCCCGCTGCGCGTTTACAAGGCCGTGACCGTGTTTTCGACACTGTTTGCGGTGGTCACCGTCGTTGCCGGATTCATCCTCGTCGACGTAGCGACCCAGCGAGCGTCCGCGCCGGCCTCGGAAATCGACGTGCCGGTCAGTATCGCCGGAATCGCCTGCATCCTCGCTGGCACAGTGGTTTATGCCTTTTCAACGCGCTTCCGGACCGAGGAAATGGGAAAGTCTAAAGACGACGCTGACTAACCTTCAGATAATGGCTGACGAGTTCATGAAGGGGTTTGCATGCCTCATGGTCGGCGGACTGGGATGGATGGTCGTCAGGGGCTGGTACAACACGCCGAGTTTCGAAGGGGCACAGCTCATCGGTGAGCTCACCATTGAGGAACCGACGTCGTTCGACCAGATGGCTCTGTTCATGGGCGATGCGTTCTTCTGGTTCGCAGTACTGGGCGCACTGACGTTCTGGGTCGCGCTCCCGCTTATCAGCGAATTCCAGACCTACCTCGACGAGCGGTCGGCCTGAGCAACCAACGCGTCGGTTGCTAGCTGTAACTGAAGCAGCTGGCGTACCGACCGTGGGTCGGTTTATGTTTCTGCAGATGTGTGGACGCTTGGAGTTGTCGCGCCTCGTAACCCGACCTGTAATCAGTTCTGGTCAGCACAGCCTGGTCTTCTTCACGTACCTGAATTCCCGGTGACCGGAGCGCAGATGCCATCTTTGTCGTCGAAACTCCTCTGTGCCTGTTCGAGTGCCGCGATACAGTGTCAGCGCCGTTGTAAGGAACCTGAATGACATTCGTGCTCTACAGAAGCATAAAACAGTACTGTCCAGCGCGCTACTCGTCATATCCGTCTCGACTGGCCGGGAAACCCATCTTAACTGTGGACGTGAAATGAAGAAAAATCAGATGTCGGAGGTAAACGGATCAGCGAAACGCGGTTCAGACGATAGCGCTCCAGGGGCCCTTGATGACCCAGAACAGGCTCTGGTAGCCCGCGTACATGAACATGACCACCGCGGCCACGATAGCGCCCTTTGGCCGTTCAAGCGGGATGTCACGACGCGCCTCGACCTTCCGGGATTCGAATTCGAAGAAGTCAGTGATGACTGCGCCGAGGACGAGCACGGACAGGACCAGCCCACCGTGGTGGTGGAGCGTCATGTAGAAGAACGACAGTACGACGAGTGCGATGTTTGAGAACGTGTGCGCCGGGTGACGGCTGATCGCCTCGGCACCGTCGTTTTCGTACTGTTTGACGTGGCGTCTGTGGGCGAGTTGCCGGGTCAGGAAGTTGGCAACCACCAGCCCAAAGATGATGTATTCGATAAGGAGCGCACCACCGAGAGTGGGACTCCCCAGGATAGTGTCCAGTGGCCCGAAGAGGGTTACGGATGGCTGCATACGCGGATATCTGTCCGACGCCCATTAGTGTCTTTCCAATCTCACTCGAATCTGGAGCGGCTCTGGTCGACGACGGCGACCCGGACCGACGGTGCCAGCGATGCCGTTATTTCTTCGTCGTAGCCGACGGTCTGTGAACGCTGGTCATCTGTCAGGAGCACGACAGTGGCTTCATCTCGCTCGACCGAGACGCTGAGATCAGAGATCGGGAGTACCCAGTGGTCAGGGTCCGTCGCGAACGGGGCAATCGGCACGACCACGGCCTGTGTCGACGGCGTGAGAATCGGCCCGCCGATACGGTGTGCGTACCCCGGTGAGCCAGCCGCCGTGGCGATAGTGACACCGTCGGCCCGAAACTGACCGATGCGGTCAGCGGTCAGCGTAATCTCGAACTCAGAGATGCGAGCGGCGTCGGCAGTGACAAGGGTGACATCCCAGAACGCCCGCTCGACTGATCCGTCGGGGAGTTCGACAGCGACGACGGGGTGAGACTCGATCCGCGCGCCATCCAGCGCGGCGACGGCAGCAGGAACGTCAGCGCGCGGAACCGACCGAACGCCGCGGCCGGCCTCGACGGGGAGCACGAGCGGGTTCACGTCAGCTTGGGCCACGGTAGACAGGGCAGCTTTACCGACTGCGACGACCCGATCAGTCGTCGGAACCGTTCCGTCACCGCCGTACTCGACTGCCACGCCGGCGTCGCGAAGCGTGTCTGCCACAGCCTCGTCACCGACCACACCAATGGGGTTTCCCATCACTTGAGAGTCCGGGCCGGCGGAAAAAAACCTGCCGCACTTCGTTGTGAGGACACAGGACCGGTCAGCGTCAGACACCCAGTTGACGGCGTGCGTACTCGACCAGAAGCGGTACGTCAGAGAGGTGCGTGAGTTTCGCAATCGCGCGACGGTCACCGCTGTTAATCTGTCTGAGCGTGTCCTGTCCGGTACTTCGGAGGTCCTCCATCAGCTGGTCGTAGCGTTCGTTGGGAGCGAGATACAGCAGTTCGGTCATCATCAGACGAGCATTGTGTTTCGGGGCCACGTTGCTGTGCCAGAGCTGATCGTAGACGGAGAGAGTCTCCGCCGAGGTATCGGGTTCCTCCGGTGTCAGTGCGGCATCGGCCGTCGCAGCGGCAGCGCGGGCCGACTTCATCCCTTTGTGGATACCTTCCCCCCACAGCGGATCGATGGTCGGAACGGTGTCACCGATCGCCATGAAGCTATCCGTGCTTATCGAATCCGGTGGCTGGATATGGGCCGATCCGCGGTGCTGTTGCCCCTCGATACGCTCTGCATCGTCGAACCGGGGGTCCGAATCGAGCCAGTATTCCAGATAGTCGTCGATGCCCATTCCGTCCTTTGCGTACTTGTGGTGAGAGCTGTTCTGGATGTAGCAGAGACCAACCTTCGCCGTGTCCTCACCGGTGTGGAAGATCCAGGAGTAGCCGCCGGGAGCCAGGTCGTGATCTAGACGGAGCATCATCGCGTCCCGGAGATCCGCGTAGTCATCGTGGTTCACATCGACGCCCTCGAACTCGTACTCGATGCCGATGGCCTGGTGGTCGCGCTGGAGGTTACACACGTCGAGCTTCTTCGCCAGTGGTGCGGCTGGGCCGGTTGCGTCGATGACAATGTCGGCGTACACTTCCTTGTCGCCATCGTAGCGAACGCCGACGATTTCGCCGCCCTCCATGATCGGTGCGGAGACGCGGGAGTTAAAGCGGTAGGTTGCGTCGTTGTCACGACCCTCAGCGACAAGCCAGCGTTTGAAATCGGCGAACTCAAGCACTGCACCGGTTTGCTGTCGGACGTAGTGATCGTTTGGCGACTCCAGAACGACCTCGTCGGTGTAGTTCATCACCACGTCATCAGGGATGCTGAAGCCGGTCATCGCCGACATGAAGGTCCCGGCGGTCGATTTGTTGCTCTGACGCGGGAACTCGTCTTCGGGCTCCGTCTCCAAGACGAGCACCTCGTAGTCTCGTTCCGCTAAATCACGGGCACACTGGGCCCCTGCAGGGCCGGCCCCGGCTATCACCACGTCAAAGCGCTCGCGCATGGTTGTGGGTTGCCCCTGTTGGTAATCAGTCTTTCCGAATACACTGACGGCGCTCTCGAAAGGGTAAAGACGGCCCAACTACCATCACGGGAACACCCGGGGCGACACAACGATGGTTCTCAAGACAGGCGCGGGCGTGCTCGCGGACAGGCGGCGACTCCCCACAGCGCTACGGGCGGTGCTGGGATACTACGCGGACACTGGTGTCTTCGACGCCGCCAGCCTCTCGCTCAAATCTGAAATCGATGACCGGACCGAGGCCATGGTCGACGACATTATCTCCCGCGTTGAGGACGCGCTTGAAGATGAGTTCGGCCATCCAGTGGAGTTTTCATACGATACGAAGCTTATACTGCCTGCGCAGCTCACGCTTGGCTACGTCTACCGCGGCGCACGCCGACAGGCTCCCGGTGACCCCGTCATTGACAGTATTGCCGACGGCGTCCCGGCCGTCGATGAGACGGCGCTGGAACAGGGCCCGGCACAGGATCTCGCGCCTCGCGAGATGGTCGTCCGTGCCGAGCAGATGACCCGCCTCTCCATCGAGGCACTCATCGACGGCGACATGCGCGACGCCATCAACGACGACGAGTTCGAGGACTTCGAGGTCGACTTCGACGCGAGCAAGGCTGATCGCCGCCGCGTGGCCGAGGTCGCCCAGTCCGCGCTGCAGTCCCATCTCGACGGCTTGCTTGAGGACATGCCGCCGGTCGTCGAGAACGCGTATCAGTGGGCCGTCGACTACAGCGAGGCCCATCAGGACCGGGACGATTACTTCCGGGAACTGATGACTGCAGCCGAGAACGGCGACGCGGACGCCGCGGACACCATCCGCGAAGAGTACAAGTTTGCTGACTACGACGAGGAGCCGGCCACGCTTACCGAGACCGAGAAAGACCTGCCCTACAGCAAAACGCAGTACGCCCGCGTCGGTGTCCTCTACGACGGCATGCTCGACCTTTACCGGCTGGCCGGACTGGACATAGACGACGAGTTCGCCAAGTCCATCGTCCTCGCAATCATCGGCGCGCAGGTGTGGCTCGACGACGTGGACGACTATGCTGACGACCGCGCTGAGGGGCAGCTGACGCCGGCCACCGCCGAGTACCTGCTTGCACCGGACGACGAGGCCGCCTATCGGCGTGTCGTCGACGTGACCGAGCAGTACCTCGACCTCGCGAAGACCTACGCGACCGCCGCCGACTCGCCGCTGACCGGCATCGCTGTCGAGTATATCTACCGCTCGGGCGACCCAGACGTTCTGCCCGGCAAACCCTGACGGCGGACGGAGTGCAGCCGTTCGATCCAAGCACCAGAGTTTATACCCCGCCGCCCTCACCGGGATTTGAATGCTCCACTCGTGGGCGAGTCGGTTCGTTGCCGTCGCCGTATTACTGGCTGTGCTGTTCGCGCTCATGGTCGGTTTCGGCGCCACCACGCCAGCCCCCGCTCTGGGTGACTATCCCCACGGGGACGCGCTGGCGCAGGGAGATGACACCTCTGTCGGCGACCTCGTCCAGGTGACCGGTACGGTCGTCGCGACCGACCCCGTGGAAATCACTGTCGAGTACGATTACTACGCAGACGGCGACCGCCACAGTGGCGTCATGACGTTCACGGTCCGGGACGTCGACACAGTCGTGGCTGCGGGCGGGACACTGCAGGTGTATGGCCCGCTTGGACCTGACCGAACCATTACCGCCGAGAACAGCGTGAGCGTGCCGGCGACGAACTACACCGCGATGTATCTCGTCTCCGCGCTTGCAGGCCTGTGGGTGCTCGCACGACTCCGCTGTGGCTGGCATCTGGACTGGGAGACTGGTGCCCTTCACCCGAGAGAGGAGCCACTCAGACCGGGTGCAGCAATCGTTGCCCGCATCCGGGAGGTGATTGCCTAATGCCGGACCTGCTCTCCCACGCCTTCATCGCCTTCACTATCTGTACGTTCCTGTCGTTCCGGCACGACTGGCTCACCGGCGAATACGTCACTGTGGGGATGGCCGGCGCATTCATCCCGGACATGGCGAAAATGAAGCTCCTCGTGGACGGTGCGGCTCTAGAGGCAGCGCTTGACCTCCCGTTCAGCTGGTTCGGCATTCACACGCTCGGCGGGGCATTTGTCTCCGTTCTTATCGGTGCAGTCGTTGTGACCCGCGAGGATCGGCGGCGCGTGGTCGCCCTGCTGTCGGTCGGGGCCGCCAGCCACCTGTTCGCAGACGCGCTCCTGTTGAAAGCTTCGGGGCGGTCCTACGCGGTACTGTGGCCGCTGACACAGTATCACCCACCCACGCCGGGGCTATACCTGAGTACGGATATATGGCTCACTGGTGTGACTGGGATCATCGCAGTGGCGACGTGGCTTCTGGCACAACAGCGGCAGTAGGGGTCTGCCGACTCGCATCAGATTATCGTTTCCCGAGCGCTGTCTCGAACACACGCTGGGCCCGCTCGTAGGCGGCGTTCCGGTCGACAACGGGATGGAAGTACTCCGGTGCCAGCGCTTCGCGCTCGCTGTTGTGTGTGCAAACTGGACTCACTGTGCTGTCCGTACTCTTGCCCGCCAGCCGCTACACGGGTTTGCGAACGAGGTAGCAGTACTGAGTGAAGCTGAAAAACGTCTCGCCGCTGGCCTCCTGCTCTCGGAGGTCAGTAGCCCAGGCCCGGGCGTCTTCGGGCCCAATGTCCTCATGATCAGCCGCGTAGTCCTCGATGAACTGCATGAGGTGATAGACGAACCGCTCCCCGTCGAGTTGGGTGTTGACTATTGAGTTCGGCTCGATCCGTTCGACTGTCAGTCCAGCCTTGCGGAGGTGCGGGCCGAGTCGGGAGCCAAGCCGTGGCTGCGGGCAATGGTCGTCGAACGCGTCGAGTACTCGTGACATCCGTTGTGGGTTCGGACTCCGCCAGATCAGCGACGCAAAATCGGCGTCGCACACGACAGCTGCCCCTCCGGGCCGGAGGACGCGAGTCAATTCTGTGAGCGCTGTATCGACGGTATCCAGGTACTCAAGCACCTGCACGGCGACCGCCGCGTCCACAGATGCATCAGCAACCGGGAGATCGACAGCGTCGGCTTGCGACAGGGTTACCTGCGACAGGAGGTCACAGCGATGGCGGGCGAGACCAAGCATCGCCGCGCTCCGGTCGATTCCGTGAACGCGTCCCTGGTCACCCACGACCCACCCGATTTCCGCCGGCTCGAAGCCCGGCCCACAGCCGATAGAGAGAACCTCATCGCCGGATTCGAGCGCGAGGAGGTCCCTGACACGCTCTCGACGCGCCGCTGCTGCCGGCGTCCTGTATATCGCCTCCTCCTGCCGTGCTTCCGCCGCGTCGTAGTCGAGCGTCTCGCCCATCTCTGTACATCACTCGTTTACCTGTCATAAATAAAACCGTTCGGAACCGTTTCACGACTTCGCGGCCGCCGCGAAGTCGCTTTTTTAGCGTAGGTTTTTGCGCGGGAGTTGAGCGCTCGCCAGCGGCGAGAGCAAATCCCCCCGTGGGAAAAGGTCCTAGTAGAACTCGCGGACGAGATCCATCGCGCCTTCGGGCGCGCCGTCGGGGATCTCAGCCATCGAGCCCTCGACACCTTCACGCTCTTCGTACGGAACGGAGTCCTCGTTCTGATAGAGGACACCCATGTACTCCTTCTCGCTTTCGAGGATCTTGTCCTTGGCCTGATCGCGGTCCGCCGGGTCGTGGTCGGTTTCGTCGAGGTCCACGATGGCGTCGCGGAAGTAGTCGTACGTGTCCACGTCGTTGAACGTCACACACGGCGAGTAGACGTTGACGAAGCCGAAGCCGTCGTGTTCGATTGCCTGCTGGACGATTTCGGCGTGGCGCTGCGCGTTCGAGGAGAACGACTGCGCGATAAAGGTCGCACCGGAGGCCAGTGCCAGTGCCTTCGGGTTGACCGGTGGCTGGTTGGGTCCTTCGGGCGAGGTTGAGGTTTCGAAGTCCTCGCGTGAGGTCGGTGAGGCCTGCCCCTTCGTCAGCCCGTAGATGCGGTTGTCCATCACGACGTAGCTCATATCGACGTTGCGGCGGACGGCGTGGATGAAGTGGCCGGCACCGATGGAGTAGCCGTCGCCGTCGCCACCCGACACCATCACTTCGAGGTCCGGGTTGGCCATCTTCACGCCGATGCCAACCGGCAGGGCGCGGCCGTGGACGCCGTGCAGCGCGTAGCTGTGCATGTACGTGCCGATCTTCCCGGAACAGCCGATACCGGCGACGACGAAGGTGTTGTCGGGGTCGTTGCCCGTCTCCGCGAGCGCCTTCATCATGCCGTTCATCGTCCCGAAGTCACCACAGCCGGGACACCAGGTCGGTTGCTTGTCGGATTTGAAGTCTGTGAAGCGAACGTCAGAGCTCATTGTGTTGCCTCCGCGGGCTGGTCAAGCGTTTGCTTAATCTCAGTCGCCAGTTCGTCTGCTTTGAACCGCACGCCGTTGTACTTGTTGATGCGCTGAACGCGTTCGAGGACATCGTGCTCAATGATGTCCGCGAACTGCCCCGTCGCGTTACACTCGACGACGATAACGTCGTCAGCAGCCTCGATTTCCTCGCTGAGATCCGGTCGCGGGAAGATGTACGGTACCGAGATGAATCGCACATCGTAGCCGTCTTCGTCAAGGATCGTCAGTCCCTCACGGAGCGCTCCCTCGTTGGACCCCCAGGAGATAACGAGTGTGTCGGCCCCGGGGTCACCGAACTCGCGGTAGTCAAAGTCCTCCTGCTCGCGAGCAGTTTCGACTTTCCGCTGTCGCTTGTCGACCTGCTCGAGACGAATGTCGGTGTCCTCGGTCCGGCGACCGAGTTCGTCGTGTTCGAGCCCGGTCGTCATGTGAGCGCCGTCGGTCGTTCCCGGGAACGCACGCGGGGAGATGCCGTCGGCGGCCGGGAAGTGGGCCTGGAAGCGACCCTTTTCGTCCAGCCACGTGTCGATTTCCGTCTCGTCGACTACCTTGCCGCGCTCGATCTCGACTTCGTCCATGTCGAAGGTCTCGGGCGAGAACGTCTGTTCCGTGACCGCCATCGCGAGGTCGGAGACGAGGAACACCGGTGTCTGGTACTTCTCGGCGAGGTTGAACGCCTCGACGGTCTTCCAGAAACACTCCGAGACCGTCGTCGGAGCGACGACGAACCGCGGAATCTCGCCGTGGCCGCCGTACAGTGTCATGTTGAGGTCGCCCTGCTCCTGTTTGGTCGGCATCCCAGTCGAGGGTCCGGAACGCATCACGTCACAGATGACCAGCGGCGTCTCCGAAGTGGCGACCAGTCCGAACGTCTCAGTCATCAGGTCGATACCCGGACCGGACGTCGCGGTCATGGAGCGTGCCCCGGCGCGGGCAGCACCGAGTGCCATGTTGATCGCGGAGAGCTCGTCTTCCGCCTGAACGACCTTGCCGCCGAACTGATCGACCCGACCGGTCATGTACTCCATCACGTCCGTCGCGGGCGTGATGGGGTAGCCGGCGTAGAAGCGACAGCCAGCCGCGATAGCGCCCATACCGATAGCCTCGTCACCGTTGAGGAGCACGTAGTCCTCGTCCGTGGTCTCCACGTTGTAGTCGAACTCGTGGTCGAACTCTTCGCGGACGTACTCCTGGCCTTTGCGGGCCGCCTCCTTGTTGTTCTCGACGATGGCTTCCCCTTTATCGCCGAAGCGCTTCTTGAGACTCTCGTCGAGGTTCTCAATGGGGAACCCGGTGACCTCACACGCCGCGCCGAGGGCGACGACGTTGAGCATGATAGCTCCGCCAGCGTCCTCAGCGAGCCGTTTCAGCGGCACTTCGAGAGCAGTTGCGTCGCCGGGGACTTCCACGTCCTGCATCGTCGAGCGCTCGCCATCGTAGATGATGACCGAGTCCTCGTGGAGCTCGTCCTCGTTCTCGTGGATGGTACGTTCAGTGAGTGCGATCAGGATGTCCAGGCGGTCGACGACACTCTCGACCCGGTCGACTGATGTCCGTACCTTGTAGGCAGTGTACCCGCCTCGGATGCGGGAGGCGAAGTCCTTTGAGGTGAAGACGTGTCGACCAGCCCGGGAGAGTGCCTGCGCGAAGATCTTCCCGGTGGAGTCGATTCCATCGCCGGCCTCACCGCCGATGGCCCAGTTCAGGTCCTCTGGCATTATATCCCTCGGGTAGCTGGCGTGGTAGGAAAAGCCTTCCGTAAACGCCCGCGCGCGAGCAACTCTATTTCGAGTGAATACCGGCATAGTTCCCCGTCTGTAAAATAATACCAGCAAAATACCCCTTATTCTGTGACACTCGGCGACCGTAATCCCCTTAGCCGGTCACGGTAACGTCTCGGTATGGATGAACGTGTACTCGACGTGGTCGCCGTCCGAGACGTCGGGCCAGACACCGTGGCGATCGACATCGAAACGCCAGACGCGTTCGACGCACAGCCGGGACAGTTCGTCAAACTTACCCTGACAGTCGATGGCGAAGACATCTCCCGGTTTTACACGGTTTCTTCCCCGACAGTCGCCGAGACGTTCGAGATCACAGTCGGTATCGACCCCGATGGGGAACTGGCCCCTCAGCTCGCCGCGCTCGAAGCGGGCGACGACGTCCGTATTGCCGGCCCGTTCGGCTCGGACTACTACGAGGGCGAGAGCCGGGTGGTCGTGCTGGCCGGCGGACCCGGAGTGGGTCCAGCAGTCGGAATCGCCGAGCGTGCGCTTGACGACGGGAACGAAGCGGCAATCGTATATCAAGACGACGCCCCGGTACACGAGGAGCGACTGGACGCGCTTCGAGACGGTGGGGCGCTCGTTTCAGTCATTGACGGCGACGAATCACTGACCGATCCGGTTGCTGATGCCGTCGCCGAGGATGGACAGGTGTTCATCTACGGGTTCGCTGACTTCCTCGATGCCGCCACAGAAGCGCTCGACGCCGCTGGCGTCAGTACTGACGACGCGAAAGTCGAGAATTTCGGGTAGTTGACTCTCTCCCACCTCTAAGGGTAGGCTTCCGCTAGCTCCGTGTCAGGCCTCATCGCCTGTCTCGGACGACCGAACGGTCAGCACGGGGACCGGCGAGGTGCGGACGAGCTTTTCCGCGACGCTGCCGAGGAGATATCGGTCGACTCCGGTGCGGCCGTGGGTTCCCATGACGACGAGGTCGACGTCAGTGTCTTCGATTGCCGTGAGAATGGCCCGATAGGGGAGGCCGTGACTGGTAGCCGTTTCGACGGTCTCGACACCCTGTTCCGAGAGGCGTTCGGAGGCCGTCCCGACGGCGTCCGCGGCAATCGACTCCAGTTCATCGACGATGACGCTTGACCCGACATCGACGCCGAGGGACCGCGTATCTACAACCGACACCACGTGGACTGTCGCGTCAGTTTCGCGGGCGAGAGCGGCTGTGGGTTCGATGGCCGCATCCGCGCCGCTACTGCCATCGGTTGGCAGCATGATGTCGTCGAACGAGACTGTCCCCGGCTCCGTGTCGGCTTTGACAGAGAGGACCGGGGCGTCGGCGAGGCGGACGACCTTCTCGGTGACGCTACCGAGCAGAAACCGCCGGACCCCGGTTCGACCGTGGGTTCCCATGACAATGAGGTCACTGTCGGTGTCGGCGGCGTAGTCGAGAATCGCTTCGTGGACAACCCCCTCACGGACGACGGGTGTCACGGTCAGGTCGCCGGTGGCGACGTGGGCTGACTGCGAATCGATAAAGGCCGCAGCCGGTGAGTCTTCGTCGTAGTCCCAGTCGTCTGTGGGCCCGTGTTCATCGACGACTGCGAGCACGTGGACGGTCGCGTTGCGGTGACTGGCAAGCGTCACAGCCACCTCGAACGCCCGCTCTGAACCGGGGCTTCCGTCGGTTGGCACGAGGATGCTATCGAACATCGGCTGGTATCGCTGTTTACCGCCAGCAGTGATAAAGTGTATTGGTAACAACACACGAGGGTAGGCCGATCCTGTGGCCTCACGGCGATGGAATAAAGCATATAACTGTTGGTTGCCAATTACTCCCATGCGCGAGGCAAGTCGGACGACGCGCCAGCGCATCGCTGACCAACTGCGCGCTGAGCCCATGGCGGCTGGGACAATTGCGAACGCATTCGAAATCCGGACCAGTGACGCGCTCACGCATGTAGAGCATATCGCGAAGTCCCTTGAATCGACAGATGAACAGCTCCTCGTCGCTCCGCCGGAGTGTGAGGAGTGCGGTTTCACGGATTTCGACGACCTGACGAACCGCCCGAGCCGGTGTCCGGAGTGCAAATGTGAGGCCGTCTCAGAGCCAGCCTATCGAATCAGCTAATCCCCGGCGAACGCGAGTCCCGGCCACTTAGTTCCCGGAGAAGCCGATGCGACCGCGTGAGGAGAGATCGTGGTCGCCGGACGGTCCCTGTTTTTCGAACTCGTAGCGGTCGTCGGTCAGGTAGACGACGCCGTCCTCGACGGTGACTGACACCTCCTCCAGAACTGCTCCCTCGCAGGGGCCGTAGTTGCACAGCCCTGATCCGGATTCGAACGTCGCCCCGTGTTTCTCACACACCAGCTCCCCGTTGCGGACTGTCGCCCCGTCGCCTTTGTCCAGTCGGACGTCCCGCCAGTGGGGGCAGTAGTTCTCAAACGCAACCACGGCGTCGGACAACTGCACAATGATTGCTTCTGTCGTGTCGAAGCCGTCCCGAACAGTGAAGAGGAAGGTTCCGTTGTCGGGCACCTCATCCAGCGCAACAATACGGCTGTCCTCGTCCATGCTACGCCATGGTATGGGTGTCAGGCGTTTCAAACCGCCGATCCCGGCGAGTACTCGGGTCGGGCCACTGGAAAAACGCAACACTGTGGAGGTCGTCTCATACTGTTGGCTGTAACTTCGTGAAGATATTTGCCACCTCGGTGTGGCAAAATTCTTCATAGACTTACAGCCGACAGTATCAGTAGTGCGTCTCCTCGATTCGCTCGTTGAACAACCGCTGGAGGAGTTTCGTCATCGGTCCGGTGCCGACGGAGATACCGTCGACGGTTTCGATTGGGCGAATCTCCCATGTCGAGTTGGTGAGAAACGCCTCGTCGGCGTCACGCAATGCATCGAGCGAGTAGTGGCCGGCTTCGACGGGGAAGTCCTCGCCGCGAGCCAGTTCCATCACCACGTCGCGGGTAACGCCGGGGAGCAAATCCAGGTCCGCACTCGGCGTTCGGAGGCCGTTGTCCGTGACGAAAAAGAGGTTGCTCGTGGCTCCCTCGACGATATTCCCGTCCATGTCCCGGAGGAGACACTCGTCGGCGGGGTCACCACCCGCTGCGGCCTTGCGGAGGTCGAGCCGGCCGAGAATCCCGTTGAGATAGTTGTGTGTCTTCGCGTCGGCGGGGACGGCCTCGCTGGGGATCCGGCGAGTCCGCACTGTCTGGACGGACGCCGGGCCGTCCCAGACGTGCTTTCCGTCGAGACCGCCCCGTGGGAGGCCCTTGCAGATGACGACCACCGTTGGGTCGATCTCGGTTCCTGGCGTGAGCTTTCCGGGCTGGACGCCGCGCGAGACTGACAGGCGGACGTACGCCTCGTCGAGGTCGTTGGCCGCGAGCGTCTCGTCGACGCGCTCCCGGAGGTCGTCCGGAACGGCGTCGGCGAAGCCCAGCGTCTCGGCTGTCCGCTGGAGGCGCTCACGGTGGGCCTCCCACTCGAAGGGGTCACCGCCGTAGGCCCGCAGTGTTTCGAACGCCGCGTCACCGTACATGAATCCGCGGTCACGCACCGACACCGTCGCCTCGTCTTCGGGGACGAGCGCCCCGTCTACGTGGTATTGCATAACAGGCAGAAGTTCTCGATCATTGTCTTTCCGTGGTCCGTCAGAATGCTCTCGGGGTGGAACTGGACGCCAATGTGCGGGCGGTCGCTGTGGCGAACACCCATGACGACCTGCGACTCGTCTGTCCCATTCTTGGCGTCAGTTTCCGATGAGTCCGACACAGCGTTATCAGCTTCCGACCCGCCCTCGCTGACCGTGTACGCCGTCTCGGTCAAGACGGACGGCAGGTTCTCGCGGTCGACCGCAAGCGAGTGATAGCGACCGACCTCGATTGGGTCCGGCAGGTCTTCGAACACACCGGTTCCGTCGTGGGAAACTTCCGAACTTTTCCCGTGGACGACCGCTTCGGCGTGGCCGACGGATGCACCGTTTGCCGCACAGAGCGCCTGATGGCCGAGACAGACGCCGAGCGTCGGATACGTTAGCTCCTCGAATATCGGCATCGAGACGCCCGCTTCTTCGGGCGTCCCCGGGCCCGGCGAAACAACGATACCGTCCGGGTCGAGGTCTCGAATCCCGTCGATGTCTATCGCGTCGTTTCGGCGGACGACCACATCGTCCTCGTCACCGCCGAGGCGGAGGATCACCTCGCCGACGTACTGGACGAGATTGTAGGCGAAGGAATCGTAGTTGTCGACGACCAGCACTGTGGGAGCGACCGAACCCGCTCCAGTGTCGCCACGGGGCCCGCTCATTGCTCGCCCTCCATTGCCAAGTCAACGCGTTTCCCCAGTGCCTCATCGACGGCAGTGACGAGGGCACGGCCCTTGTCAAGCGTTTCCTGATACTCGTGTGCAGGGTCAGAGTCGTTGACGATCCCGGCCCCCACGCGGAGGTGGTACTCGTCGGCGTACCGGACCAGCGTCCGGATGACGATGTTCAGCGTCGCCCGCCCGTCGAATCCAAACAGGCCGATAGACCCGGTGTACGGCCCACGTCGCGTGGCCTCGACCTCATCGATAATTTCCATCGTCCGGGGCTTCGGTGCGCCGGTGATGGTCCCGCCGGGGAACACCGCGGCGATGGCATCCTGTAGCGTCGCGCCCTCGCGAAGTCGCCCCTCGACGACCGAGACGAGGTGCATCACTTCGGAGTAGCGGTCGACTCGCCGGTAGTCCGACACCTCGACGCTGCCAAAGCGGCTGACTTTCCCGAGGTCGTTGCGCTCCAGATCGACGAGCATCGCGTGTTCGGCCCGCTCCTTCTCGTCATCGAGCAGGTCCGCCTCCAATCGGTCGTCAGCCGCTGGCGTGTCTCCCCGGGGGCGGGTGCCGGCGATGGGTTCGGTCTCTATTCGGTCGCCGTCGCGATGGAGCAGCAGTTCCGGGCTGGCGCTGACGAGGTCGACACCGGGGAATTCCACGAGCGCGGAGTACGGTGCCGGGTTGACTTCCCGGAGGGCATCGAACGCCTCGACGGGATGGACTGCGGCGGGTGCGCGAAGGCGCTGTGAAACGTTCGCCTGAAACGTGTCGCCGTCGCGGATGTACTGTTTGACCGCCCGGACGCGGTCAGCAAACATCTCCTGGGTACAGTCGCTCTCGAAGGTCGCTTCACCGGCCTCGACAGGCGGGTCGTCGACGTCAGGGTCGCCGTCGAGCGCCGCCCGGGCGAGGTCCAGCGCGTGCTGCTTACCGAACTCGTAGGCCAACTCGGCTGTCTCAAAGTCGCCCAGTCGCGGGCAAGCCGTCACACGGAGGGTCACGCGGTCGTCTCGGGGTTCCTCCCAGGCAGCAAAGCGGTCGTAGCGAGCCACCTGCAGGTTCGGCAGTGCACGGTCGGCGTCGGTGCTGTCTGGCAGTGACTCCAGCTCCCGGGCTATGTCGTAGGAGAGCCAGCCCACAGCCCCGCAGGGGTACGGCACGTCGCAGTCGCCGCGTATCAGTCGCTCTCCGTCGAGAAACTCGGCGAGTACGTCGAGCGTCCCGTCCGCTCCCGGGTCGACCACGCGGAAGCCAGCAGGGGCCGTCCCGAAGTAGCCCCAGCCCGACTGGCCGCCAGTGGTCGCCAGATACACGCCGCCAGTCTCGTCGCGGGCCCGTCGGTAGGCAAGAAACGGATCGTCAACATCGACACGAACCTCGACCGGGACGCGCGCCGCTGGAGACGCGTCGGCTGTGAGGTCGATGAAAGCAGTCCGGTCGGTTTCGACCGTTGGCATTACCGGACGAAAACATCGCGGCGACTAATTCCCTTGCGGTTCGGCAGATCAGACAAACGGTCGTCCGTCGGCAGCGCGTATCGGTACTCCGTATCAGTACTCCGCGGCGCGCTCTATCCAGCCTCCGACGCGGCTCTCTGAGAGATCGGTCTCGTCGGCGATGGTCGCGGCGTCTGCAGCGGCCAGCTCGCCGACCGTCTCGATATCCACGCCGGCGAGCCGGTCGGCGTACGCGGGCCCGATGCCCTTGATCTCCGTGACGGGGGCACTGCTTCCGGTATCGTCTGCCGTCTCGGCCACGTCCTCGACCGACTTTTCACTATCGTCGGATTCGGCCGCATCCGCGGCGGCTGTCTGTTCGGCTTCGTCAATCATCGGCTCGTCGGCGTCAGTCGCTGTCGAACCAGTTTCAGTGTCTGTCTCAGCGGCCACGTCGGTGTCGCCGTTAGTTCCGGTGGCAGTGCCATCCGGAGTCGAAACAGCGTCGGCGTCCGTCTCGACGGCCGCCCCGCTAGTGTCTGTCGCGTCGGATTCGGCTATTGAGGCAGTGTCTGTCCCCTTGACTGCGTCCTCGTCTTCAGTAGAGGGTTCACGCTCGACGGTAACATCCACGTCACGACCGTTCTCTGACGCGGATGACCCCGTCCCATCGAGCCCAAGAGCGGATTTCAATTTCTGAAGCAGACCCATACGTGAACGTATTTATCCCCCACACAAATCTCTTGCTGGTGGCCGTTTCGCTACAGACTCTCGCGAAGTTGTCCGTTCATTCGGTCTACGGGGGCGTCTTCGCCGGTCCACAGTTCGAACGCCTCGACCCCCTGGTACAGGAGCATCCACGCCCCGTCGACCGTCGTCGCGCCCGCGTCCGCTGCGTCCTGTAACAGGCGCGTCTCGATTGGCGAGTACACCGCATCGAGCACCGCGAGGTCGGCGTGCAGCGCGGTGGCAGGGACCGGCGTCTCGTCCGTCTCCATGCCCACGCTGGTGCAGTTGACGAGCACGTCAGCGTCGGCAAGCAGGTCCGCGAGCGAGTCGAGTCCGTGCCCCGACGCGCCTGGGATTTCCTCCGCGAGCGTCTTCGCTTTCGAGACAGTCCGGTTCGCAATACGTACTTCCAACCCCTCGTCTGCGAGGCCGAACGCGACTGCCCGCCCGGCACCGCCGGCACCGACGACGACTGCCGTTCCCGACAGCGATACGTCGTGATGGTCCAGCGCCCGGACCGCGCCGACGGCGTCGGTGTTGTAACCCGTCGGCGTATCCCCGGAGAAGTCGATGGTGTTGACAGCGCCGATACGCTCCGCAAGTGGCGATGGGTCGACGGCGTCTAGCACGTCCTGTTTGAACGGTATCGTGACGTTGAGTCCGTCAACGTCGAGCGTCTCGGCTGCCTCGACCGCTTCCGTGCCGGCGTCGGCGGGTGGTTCAAACGTGACGTACCTCGCGTCGAGTCCCAGCGCATCGTAGCCCGCCTCGTGCATCGGCGGGGACAGCGAGTGACCAACCGGGTTCCCGATGAGACCGTATACGTCCATACCAACGCCAGTGCGCCCCGGTCGTATGAACGCCACGTTCTCCCACGAGTAGTCCAGTCGACGCTTTCGCAAGGTTTTCGGCTGGACCTGTCCACACCTCTGGTAGTGAGTCGTCTTCGTCATCCACTGGTACAGGTCGCAGCCGCGCTCGTCCTGACTGTCGGCTGGGTCTGGCTGGAGGGTTCCGGAACCGCAGTCGGGACCGTCACGACCGTCGCCGTCAGTGGGCTCGCAGTGCTGGGTGCGTCGTTCCTGCTGGCCTGGGGAGCCGAAACAGCAGAGAAAGATGTCCCGCGGGCCTTCGCCATCGCCGTTCTCGCTGTTCTCGCCGTCGCTCCCGAATACGCCGTCGATGCGCTGTACGCCTGGAACGCTGGCGCGGGCGGCGCGACGACCGAGGCCTGTAGCCAGCTCTCCGCACAGGCCATCGAAGCCAGCGAGACACAGCTGGCCCGCGCCTGTCACGACGCCAATCTGGCAATCGCGAATATGACCGGTGCGAACCGCATCCTCATCGGTCTCGGATGGGCAGGGATCGCCGTGTTTACGGTCTGGCGTGCAGCGACAACGCAAGACCCGGCGGTACGGAAACGCGCCGGGTTTATGAAGGATTCAGTCCAGCTCGATACGGACATCGCCACTGAAATCGCATTTCTCTTGATGGCGACGCTGTGGGCGTTCCTCGTCCCCTTCGGCGGGGGAATCGGCGCGCTCGACACGCTGTTCTTGCTTGGCCTCTACGTCGCGTATATCGGCCTCATTCTTAATTCGGACATCGAACAGAGCGAGCACACGGTCGGCGTGCCGAAGTACTTTCAGGAGTGGTCTCTGCCGTGGCGGCCGCTGGTCGTCCTGGCGCTGTTTGGCTACTCCGGCGCGATGATCTTCACAGCCGTCGAGCCATTCGCACACGGGCTCGAAGCGATCGGCATCGCGAACGGTGTCCCCGAGTTCTTCATGATACAGTGGGTCGCCCCGCTAGCCAGCGAATCCCCTGAGCTCATCGTCGTTGCTGTCCTCGTCAACAAGGCTCGCTCGACGGCCGGGTTCAACGCCCTCATTTCCTCGAAGCTCAATCAGTGGACGCTGCTCATCGGAACCATCGCCGTGGTCTACTCCATCGCGCTGGGTGGGTACGGCATCCTGCCGTTCGACGCCCGACAGGGCGCGGAAATCTGGATTACGGCAGCCCAGTCGTTCTTCGCGCTCGCCGTCTTGGTCAACTTCGAAATCAGTATCCGCGAAGCGGTCGGACTATTCGTCCTGTTCATCTCACAGGTGGTTCTGGAGTTCGCCGTCATCAGTGGCCTCGTCAGGCTTCCGCTGTCGAGTCACGACCTCCTGCTGGCGTACACGGGGCTGTACCTCGTCCTCGGGGTCTGGCTGTTCGTCCAGCGCCGCAGGGCGCTGAAACACTTGTTCGGGCTCGCCGGTGACGCCGTCCGGACCGCGATGGGGCGAGACCCGATCCATCTTGAGAACGCAGACTGATGCTCGGAATTGTTGTCTCTCAGGCTGACCCAGCGTCCGTACACATCGGTGAGTTCCTTCGATCCCTGCGTGAGTGGGAGACGAGCGTCGACGAGACGCGGGCGGACGCAAACGGCGGCGGAACGGTGTACCGGACCGACGGCGTCGAGCTCCGGGAGTTCGAGGCGTTACATCTGGAGGTCGAAGACGCCGCAGAAGCCTTTGACAATCCGGAACTGCTCGTCTTCGCATCGAAACACGCCGGCGAGACAGACGAACTCCTGACGGCCCATCACACCGGGAACTTCGGTACCGCGGAGTTCGGAGGCCAGGACGGTCGGTTCGCCCGGGCCTGTCCCGGCGCACACCGGGCCGTGATCTCGGCACTCCAGCGCCACGCGCCGCCGGGATACGAGGTCGGGATGGAATGTACACACCACGGGCCGACGACCGTCGGCGTCCCGTCGATGTTCGTCGAGGTCGGGAGCGCACAGGAGCAGTGGGATGATCCGGACGCCGCTGCAGCTGTCGCCCGGGCGATACTGGATCTCGCCGACGAACCGGCCGACCGGCCGCGGGAGAACGGAACCCGTCGCCACCTCGTCGGCGTCGGCGGCGGCCATTACGCCCCGCGGTTCGAGCGGGTCATCCGCGAGACCGACTGGGCGGTCGGCCATATCGCCGCCAACTGGTCCCTCGACGCGCTGGCTGAGTGGGCCGACAGCAATGAGGAGCGCGACGCTGTCCTCGAACGCGCCTTCCAGGCCAGCGCGGCCGACTACGCGCTCATGGAGGGGGACCGTCCTGACCTGCGGGAGGCTATTGAGTCACTGGGATATCGGGTCGTCAGCGAGACGTTCGTACAGGAGACGACCGGGGTTGATCTCCACCTCGTCGAAGAGTTGGAGGCCGACATCCGGCCGGTTGCGGACGGACTCCGGTTTGGCGATCTTGCATCCGAGCACGACGGCGAGTGGACCGTGCTTACCCTCCCGGACGAACTGCTCGCTGACGTTCGCGGCATCGACAGCGAGGCGTTGCGTGAGACTATTGAGCGGCGGTCACTCGCGTACGCCACCGAACAAAACGGGACCGTCGTCACCGGGCCCGTCGTCTGCCCGGCAGGAACGGACCTGGAGGCGTTCGTCGGCCCTATCGTCGATATTCTCGAACGACGCTTCGACAGCGTCGAGCGAGATGCGGGGGAACTCATCGCCCGCGAGACGGCGTTCGACCCTGATCTCGCGCGAACCGCTGACATCCCTGAAGGACCGAAGTTCGGCAAACTCGCATCGGGGCAGTCCGTCGAAGTCGACGGAGAAGAAATCGACCCGGAACGGTTCCAGCGCGAGCGTATACGCCGGTACACGCTGTGAACACTGGCGTCTCAGCCGCCGAAAGAGGGGTTCAGCCCGTCAGACAACTGTCAGACAGAGGGGGAAAACTAATAACTACTCGTCTGCAAGGGGGTTTTAAAATATGGATTCGATAATCGACGACGCTATCGACGAGTCAGAACAAGACGGGGAGGACGCGGATGGCAGAAGTGTTGAAGATACGACATCTACACCGTCCCAGGACATGTCAACGTCGGGGACAATGTCCGATGAGGAGTTGGCAAGCGTCGTCAAAGACTTAGAGACGAAAATCACTGTCGTCGGCTGTGGTGGCGCTGGCGGGAACACGGTCACCCGGATGATGGAGGAAGGCATCCACGGGGCCAAACTCGTCGCCGCGAACACCGACGCACAGCATCTCGCTGATGAGGTGGCCGCCGACACCAAGATTCTCATCGGGCGCAAGCGCACCGGCGGCCGCGGCGCGGGCTCCGTCCCAAAGATCGGCGAGGAAGCCGCCCAGGAAGACATCGAGGACATCCAGCAGTCCATCGACGGCTCCGACATGGTGTTCGTCACCGCGGGCCTCGGTGGCGGAACCGGGACCGGCGCGGCTCCCGTGGTCGCACAGGCCGCACAGGAGGCCGGCGCGCTCACCATTTCCATCGTGACGATTCCGTTCACTGCGGAGGGTGAGCGCCGCCGCGCCAACGCGGACGCTGGTCTAGAACGACTCCGCTCTGTCTCCGATACGGTGATCGTGGTCCCGAACGACCGCCTGCTGGACTACGCACCGAGCATGCCGCTGCAAGACGCATTCAAGATCTGTGACCGCGTGCTCATGCGTTCAGTCAAAGGCATGACCGAACTGATTACCAAGCCCGGCCTGGTCAACGTGGACTTCGCTGACGTTCGTACCATTATGGAGAACGGCGGCGTCGCCATGATCGGTCTCGGCGAATCAGACTCTGAGAACAAGGCCCAGGACTCCATCCGCTCGGCGCTTCGCTCGCCACTGCTTGACGTCGAGTTCGATGGGGCGAACTCGGCGCTGGTCAACGTCGTTGGCGGCCCCGACATGAGCATCGAGGAAGCCGAGGGGGTCGTCGAGGAGATATACGACCGCATCGACCCCGACGCCCGAATCATCTGGGGCGCATCGGTCAACAACGACTTCGAGGGCAAGATGGAGACGATGATCGTCGTCACGGGCGTCGAGAGCCCGCAGATATACGGCAAAAGCGAGGCCGAACAGGAGAAGGCCGCCCAGCAACTCGGCGAAGACATCGACTACGTCGACTAACGCAGTTCGCCGCAGATCTGCTCCCAGTATGTATTAATTCTGTAGTTTCTTTTCCAGATATCACAGCTGATAGCTACGGCACAGGATACTTGTTCAGTACATACCCTGCCTTTCTGTATGGCCAGAGATAGTCGGCGCAATATACTTAAAAAGATGTGTGGGATCGGAGCCCTTGGCATGTCGTCTGGGTGCCTGGGATCGCTCTCCGGTAGCGGTGGTACCGTCCCGTTCGGGGCCTTGCTTCCCCTCAGTGGGTCACTCGAAGGTCTCGGCGCACATGGGAAACGGATAACCGAGCAGGCCGTGGCTGATATCAATGAGGCTGGCGGAATCAACGGACGAGAAGTCGAACTGACCGTGCTCGATACCGAAGCGAACCCCGAGGTTGCGGTTGAGCAGTATCGGACGCTCATTGAACGTGATATTGTCGGCCTCGTCGGGGCGCTCGTCAGCGGCGCGTCAATGTCTCTCGCGCCGGAGGTGGCGACGGATCGTATTATGCAGGTTAGTCCTGCGAGTACAGCGCCACAGCTGTCGACCGCTGGCCAGGCGGACGGTCAGAAGTTTTTCGGACGGACAGTTCCGAGCGATGGGGCTCAAGCAGCAGTGATGGCGAAGGTCGTCGATAGCTCGATGCACATCGGTGCGGACTCGGTCGCATTGCTGAGTCTCGACAATGCGTTCGGTGCCGGCCTCGCTGGAGCGCTGACGGAATCTCTCGACGCGACTGTCGTCGCAGATGTTCGGTACGACCCAGAAGCAGGGTCGTTCGACGGTACGCTTGATGATGTTTTCGAGAACGATCCGGACGCGGTCGCGTTCACGAGCGTCGCAGGTCAGGAGCGTGGCATCCTCGATGCGTACGCCCAGACTGACTACGACGTCCCGTGGGTTTTCTCCGCGGGGATGTTCGGCGGTGACATCCCATCGTACTACGAGGGGTTCTACAGTGCGTCGCTGTCCTCGGCGCGAACGGACGGATACTTCGACCTCGTTCGGCGACTCCCGGACATCGACCAGCCAGCACCGTACGCTGTGAACGCTTACGACGCGCTGTTCCTGATGGCAAGCGCCGCCGAGAAGGCTGGAAACGCCAGTGGCCCTGCGATTGCCGAGACTATCCAGTCAGTCTCCGGTGGCTCGGGACACACTGTCTCTGTGGGAGACTTCGGTCGCGTTCGGTCGCTCATCGACTCGGGACGTGACATAAACTATCAGGGCGCATCCGGTGGTGTCGACCTGACCGCGAATCTGCAACCACTCAGCTCGTACCTGATTGAGCGTATCAGCGATGGGTCGGTCGAGTCTCTAGAGCTACTGCAGCCGAAGTTCTTCGAGTCCGGGGGTGGACAATGAGTTCGCTTCGCGGGCGGATCGTCGAGAAAACCGAGCAGATACTTCCAGACACCATCCGACAACGGTACGCAGCGAAGTTCGGCGTGCTATTGCTCTGTGTGGTTCTCGTCCTCGCGGCTGGTGGCGCGCTCATCCATCTTGACACGCAATCACTCGTCGAGTCACAGACCGAGGAACAGATCCGTGGTGTTGCAGAATCCCAGGCGAGTTCGGTCTCGCAGTGGACTTCGACCAAGCAGTCGACGGCGTCGTTCCTTGCCGATTCGGTCGGTGACCAACCCGAGTCGACGTCAGACATGGCGTATCAGCGGTGGCTCGAACAGAAGCTCATCGGATTGCCGGGCGACGTTCGGGCGCTCCACTACGTCAACGCCGCCGACGGGACGGTCATCGCCAGTACTGACGACGATCTAACCGGGTCATCACTCTCAAGCGTTGAAGCCCCGTGGACCGACAGTGGCGGTGCTATCGTGTCGTCCGGTTCGACGGGGACCTCGCAACCGTACGAGAGTGGTGACGACCCCGTCATCGCGTTCGTCCAGCCCGTCAGCGGTACTGACGAGTTCATCGTACTGACGGCGTCGCTGGAAGCTCGCTCCCACGAGTTCACCTCTCCGTTCGCGACTGGCGACGTGAGTGTCGTCGGCTCTGACGGGACGATAATTCTTGACAACCGGAAGGCGTCGATCCTTGAGCAGTACGAGACATCCGATGAGACTGCCGACACAGGCGTCGGTGCGGCACTCAGCGGTAAGACGGGGTACGAGCATGTTTCCGCCAGAACGGGGATGGAAGCGGGCCAGTACGTGATGGCGTACACGCCCATCACTGGAACCGAGTGGGCGCTCCTCTATCACGTCCCAGAGAACCGTGCCTTCGCACTACAGTCGGCAGTGTCCCAGAACATTGCGCTCCTTCTGGCGCTGGCTGTCGGGGCACTGTTCGTCGTCGGTGCGACGATCGGCCGCGGTACCGGACGAGCCCTCTCGGTCGTGTCTGAGACTGCAGAAGACATCGCTGCCGGCGAAATAAACAGTACACTCCCCGAGACCGAGCGTATCGATGAAATGGGACAGCTGTATGACTCGTTTGCGTCGATGCAGGCGTACCTGACGACCGCCGCAGATCAGGCTGATGCGCTCGCTGACAAGCGGTTTGATGATCCAGCGCTTGAGGAGAACATCCCTGGCGAGTTCGGGGCGGCGCTTGAGGAGATGGGCGACGATATACAGACGTTGATTACCAACGTCGAGACCGCCAGAGACGAGGCAGAGGCGGCGAAAGAAGACGCCGAGTCGATGGCCTCCGCCCTCGAATCGAAGGCGGCCGAGTTCAGCGAGGTGATGGACAAGTCGGCGTCCGGCGACCTCACCCAGCGGATGGCCACCGACAGCGACTACGAGGCCATGGTCGATATCGCTGAGAGTTTCAACGAGATGGTGGCGGAACTCGAACGAACGATCAATCGCATCGAGGGGTTCGCCGGAAACGTCGACTCGTCCACGGATGCGATTTCGGCAAGCGCACAGGAAGTGCGGTCGGCCAGCGAACAGGTGAGTCAGTCGGTCCAGCAGATTGCCGAGGGCGCTGAGGAACAGAACGAAAACATCCAGCAGGTGAGTGACGAGATGACCGACCTGTCGGCCACTGTCGAAGAGATCACCTCGTCTACCGACGAAGTCGCATCAAAGTCACAGCAGGCCGTCACCGCCGGCGAGTCCGGCCGTGAGTACGCCGAGCAGGCTGCCGACGAAATCGAGACGATCGAGCAGAAGTCCTCCGAGGCTATCGAACAGGTCGAGGCGCTCGCCGAGGAAATGGAGCGGATCGGCGAGGTCACGACCCTGATCGACGAGATCGCAGAGCAGACGAACATGCTCGCACTCAACGCGAACATCGAGGCCGCGCGTGCTGGCGAGGCGGGTGAAGGGTTCGCAGTCGTGGCCCGCGAAATCAAAACGCTCGCTGAAGAGACTCAGGAAGCGACGGATGAAATCGAGACGATGATCGACGAGATCCAGTCCCGGACGAACCTGACTGTCGATGAAATTCAGGACATGGGCGAAAGCGTCGATACCGGGAAGGAAACGGTCGAAAGCGCGACGGACGCGTTGACTGACATCGTCCAGCAGGTCGAGGAGGCCGACAACGGTGTGCAGGCAATCAGTGACGCGACCGACGAACAGGCGGCCTCGATGGAAGAGGTTGTCTCGATGGCCGAGGAAGTCGGTTCGATCAGTGAGGAGACGTCCGCCGAGTCCGAAAACGTCGCTGCGTCAGCCGAAGAACAGACCGCATCCATCACGGAGGTCACCGAAAAGATCCAGTCGCTCTCGAGCGAGGCAACCGAGCTGAAAGACCTCATCAACCAGTTCGAAACCGACAGCACTGGCGAGGAAGGTGAAACGGGCGTACACGGACGCAGCGAAGCGGCGCTGACTAACGACTGAAACTACCCGACGGACACGCCTGCTCCGGCTATTTTTAAACGGTGTGAGAACCCCGCTCCGAAGAACGGGAGCCCCTGCAGCCACAAAAGTCTCAGGTAGTCGAACGATTCAGCCGTTGGTTCTGACAGCCTGTCGGAACACTCGTCCGTCGCGGGATGGGGGGATTCTCTCGCTGTCGGAAGATAGAAAAGCCACCAGTGGGTACGACCCGCTATGGACGTTCCATACGACCTCACCTCCTATATTCGGGTACTCAAGCTGGCGAGTACGCCGGAGTGGGAGGAGTTCTCCCAGATCGCGAAGATCGCCGGCGCGGGCATCGCGCTGGTCGGACTGCTTGGGTTCATTATCTTTGCGATAATGGCCTTCGTGCCTGGCAGCAAGCCGGTGTAAACTGATGGGTATCTACGCAGTCAAAACCACGGCAAGTCAGGAACGCACCGTTGCGGACATGATCATCACCCGCGAGGAAGACGAGATTCACGCCGCGCTCGCACCGGATTCGCTGACCAGTTACGTGATGGTCGAAGCCGATAGCCCGGCCGTGTTCGACCGCATCCTCGACGAGATCCCCCACGCCAACGGCGTTGTCCAGGGCGAGTCCTCGATGGCGGAAGTCGAGCACTTCCTCTCACCGAAACCCGACGTGGAGGGCATTGCCGAGGGCGACATCGTCGAACTCATCGCTGGCCCGTTCAAGGGCGAGAAGGCACAGGTCCAGCGTATCGACGAGGGGAAAGACCAGGTGACAGTCGAACTGTACGAGGCGACGGTTCCGATTCCGGTTACCGTGCGTGGTGACCAGATTCGGGTGCTGGACAGTGAGGAACGGTAGTTCCTCGGACCACGTGAACGGACAGTGAGGGGCGCTAAGCACTCCTCAGATCGTTCGAGCGGCGGAGCCCCGAGAACACAGCGACTTGTGAGGTAGACCGCTAGCGCGTTCTCCTGATACCTGACCCGCTACGCTCGCCCGGATAGCGAGGACCAATCGAACGGGAAGTGTCACAACCTGTGAGACGGTTCAACCGGAGGGATAACAGTTGACACAAGTTCGGTCACCTCCCTGATACAAACGGCCAGAGTCGCTACGCTTCGCCGCCTTCGATCCGGTCGATGACCTCGCTCATGTTGGCCGCGGCTTCGACGGACTCCTTGATCTGCTCGCGGCGGCGGACTTCGGCGGCGGAGGCGTCGTAGGCGCGGACGTACTCTGCACGGGAGTGCTCGTCGAAAGCGTGTTTGATAGCGAAGTAGCCGTCGGGGACAACAGCACCGCAGACTTTGCATTCGATGCGGTCGTGTTCGAGCGACTGATGGACAATGAGTTCCTCGATGCGGTCGAACTGTCTGTCGTCCCCTTCGATGGCGCACTCCCAGCGTGGCATTTGCTCAGTGGCAGGCGACGCGGGGTTAAAAACGTTGGCCGACACCTGTCAGCAGTCTGAACAGGCTTATACCAAAACGGAAACCCTAATGGCAGTACGGAGATAGCGTTCACCGTGCAACGCGAGGGGTACGCCGTCGATTTACACGTGAAAGTACTCGACGAGGGGGTCGTCGAGCGTGCGAAAGCGCGTGACCTCGACGCACTGGTGTACGCGCCTCATTTCACGCGGTTACCGGAGATACGGCGACAGGCTGAGTCGTTCTCTGATGAGGATCTAACGGTGTTCCCGGCCAGAGAGGTGTTCACCGGGACGTGGCAGCAACGCCGTCACGTCTTGGCTATCGGACTCGAAGAGCCCGTACCGGATTTCATCACGTTCGACGGGGCGATGCGGGAACTGCAGCGACAGGGTGCAGCCGTGCTCGTCCCACATCCCGGCTTCCTGAACGTCAGCCTGGGGTTCGACGATATCGAAACGTACAGAGAGAGTATCGACGCTCTCGAAGTGTACAGTCCGAAGCAGCTCCCACACCACTGGGAACGTGCCCGCTCGTTCGCCGAGGAAACCGGCCACGAGACGTTCGCCTCGTCGTACGCCCACATCACGGGCACGATCGGCGAGGCGTACGTGACGTTCAACGAGACGCTTGACGACGTGACCGACCTGCGAGAGCGGCTCAAGAACGACGCCGAACGAACGCTGTTCCGGCAGGACGGAATCTCGCACATGTGGCGGCGCGCGATGGAGTGGGCCCACCTGGGCTTGGAGAACACCTGGGGGAAGTTTGACCGGCTGATGCTCCAGGGAACAGAGCCGACCCACCCGGACCACGTCGCCTACGAGAGTCGGTTTGACGATGTGAAAGTGTACTAGAACAGGAACGCGCTGTTCTCAACGATGAAGGTCCGAACCGTCGGCGGGAGGTACTGTGGGAGGACATGTACCAACAGCCCGACTGCGAGCAGTTCGAAGCCGGTAATCACCACCGTGACGATTTCGGCGTAGTCACTGGATGTGGTCACGCCCGTTGGTGACCCGAACTCGCTGTCCGAGAGCGGGTAAAACAGGGCGATTCCCCGGCGAGAGCCGAAGTAGTCCAGTACGTAGTGGGTGAGGACACCGAGCCACACCCACTGGAGATTCCCGCCGTGATACAGCGGGTGGGCGAGGAAAATCAGGAGTATCGGGAGGTTGTGTAGTGTCTTGCGGTGCCTGCCGAAGGCGGTGTCGACATCGGGAAACAGTGCGCCGAGGACGACAGGAAGGAACACCTCCGTGATTGTCGCGAACGTCGTCATGTCTCCTTCGGGGTTGAGGACGTATCCCAACCCGATGCTCAAAAGGACGGCGTTCAGGACGTGTCCACGTTTGTTCATCTACTGGACCGTCCAATGTCTCGGGTAAAAGACCTTACTACTCCTGTAGGGCGGTTTCTACGTCTTGGAGCGCCTGTGTCGCAATTTTGTCTTTGACTTCGCAGCGGCTCCCGTCGAACTCATAGTGTGTGACCGTGACCCCGGACTCGTTAGTCCCCCACGGAGCGGCCTCGGCGACACCAATGTAGACGGTCCCGACGGGCGTCTCCGGCGTGCCGCCGTCCGGCCCAGCGATCCCGGTCGTGGCGACAGCCCAGTCGGTTCCGGCGGTGTCACGGACGCCTCGTGCCATCTCGGCGGCGACCGGTTCCGAAACAGCGCCATGGGCGTCTAACGACTCCCGTGAAACGGCAAGCACCTCTCGTTTGGCTTCATAGGAGTAGGTGACAAGCGAGCGGTCGAAGTAATCGCTGGAGCCGGGGATATCCGTAATCTTCGACCCGACGAGTCCGCCGGTGCATGACTCGGCGACTGCGAGTGTCTCGTCGGCGTCCCGCAGCAGGTCCCCGACGCGCTCTTCGACCGGGCGCTCTGTTCGGTCTGGCATGGCTGATGGTTGTCGGGACGTCCGAATAAGCGTTCAGGACAGCAACGGTGTAGCCGGCAGCGGACAGAAAGACAGACGGGGCCGGCAGTCAGAGTACACGTATGGACTATACGGAACCCCAGTTCTTCCGGGTCATGCAGTATTCGGCCCACGCCGAACGGGACGTGGTGGACATGGTTTCGGGAAATCCCGACTGGGACCCACCAGAGGGGCTTCGGGATGGCCTCAGGGACTACGCCGAGGCATCGGCCGACGACTACCAGTATGCTCCCAGTGTCGGGCTCACGCCGCTCCGCGATAAAATCGCCGCCCGTCGCGGCGTTGACCGGAACCGAGTGATTATCACGAACGGCGCAGGCGAGGCGAACCATCTCGCGATGACCGGCGGGCTCCACCACTTTGACGGGGCTGAGATTCTCCTGACAGATCCCGTCTACCCGTACTACGCCGGCCGGGCGAACTTCACTGGTGCTGATATCTCGTTCGTCCCGGTCGACGAAAACAATCGGCTTGCCCCCGCAGACGTTCGGGCGGCCGCGAGCGAGGAGACGGCCGTCATCGTCGCCAACTCGCCCAACAATCCTACCGGCGCGGTGTACGACGCCGACGCCATGGCAGCGTTCGCTGACATCGCCGAGGAATACGACGCCTTGCTGGTCAGCGACGAGGTGTACGACCACTTCGACTACGCGGGCCAGTTCAGTTCAGCGCTGAACTGCGACTCCGACCACGTCGTCGCGACGAACTCCTTCTCGAAGACGATGGCAATTACCGGATTCCGGGTCGGGTATGCCATTTTCCCGCCGGAAGACGGTCCCACCGGCGGGCTGTTAGAGCGCGCTCGCACCCAGCACATGCTCATGAACGTTACCGCCAGTCGACCCGGTCAGTATGCCGTCCTGCGGGCGCTGAAGACGACGAGCCCGGACTACTACGCCGCCTGCCGCCGCCGGCTCGAAGAACGCGTCGACGACTTCTGTGCCGCGCTGGCCGAGGCCGGAGCCGAGTACAACCGCCCCGACGGCGGCTTCTACGTGATGGCCCGGTTCCCCGATTTTCCCGGTTCCTTCGAGAACGTGTACGAACTCATCGACGAGGCCGGCGTCGCCGGGATGCCTGGTGAAGCGTTCGGCGAATCCCGCAGCGACTGGATTCGGTTCGCGCTCGTGACGCCCCGCGTCGACGAGGCGGCCGCTCGGCTGGCGGCATACTTCGAGTAAACGAAAGCGGCCGCCCGCTCAGCCGAAGATCAGTTCCACATCCATCGCCCGCCCCAGTAGGTCGTCGTCGTAATACTGCTCCGTCTGTGCCGGGTGCGTCTCTTCGATGGCCCGCACTGTTTTGACTGTGTTCGCGAAGTTCTTGTACGTCGCCTCGTCAACCATCTGGCCGTCAACGACGACTGCGCCGGTCCCCTCTCGCTTGGCCTCGTTGAACGACTCGATTTTGTGGAGGTCCCGTTCCAGTTCTTCGGTGGTCGGCATGTGGATGCGGTTCGCCTGCTCGGTCTGCTTTGGGTGGAGCGACCACGAGCCGTCGATGCCGATGGTCGCCTCGTGTTCGACCTGTTCGGCGTACCCTTCGGCGTTGTAGTAGGTGACCCCGGCCCGCTCGTGGAACAGCTGGTCGAAGGGGCCACCGATGGCGACGATGTCAGCCGCGCTCGTCTCGTTTGAGAGCGCTTCCAGCAGCCCGTCCCAGCGCGGCCGCTCGCCGTCGAGAGCACGGCCGCCGAGTTCAGCCGTGTAGTCCACCGGGCCGAAGACGAGCGCCGACAACCGCGAGTCGGCCGCGTATTGACAGATCTCTCTGAGGTCGGAGCGCCCGGGTGCCGTTTCGAGGATGATTGCCATCTCCAGCGTCCCCTCGTCGAGGCCAGCATCGCGTTCAGCGTCTGCGATGACGCCTGCAGCGTCGTGCACGTCGTCGAGGCGGCCCACCTTCGGGAAGACGAAGCCGTCCAGCTCCTCGCCGACCTCGGCAGCCAGCCGGTTCACCTGCTCGATGCCACGCTGGCGTGCGTCGGCGTCGTCGTAGGCCCACTCGACGCGTGGGAGGATGTCCCCAGCGAAGTCGTCGGCGTGGTCGGGAATATGATCGATGATGTTGTCGACGGCCTCGTCTTTCATCGATGGCGCGGTGCCATCCTCGATGTCAGGGATAAGCCAGTCGGGGGTCTGGAACCCGTCGCTGGTGAGCCCTGAGATGAGGAACTTCGCGCTGTTGTCGTTCGGTATCGCGGCCGGTGCGGTCTGGAATGTGCGACAGAGTCGTGTCATGTGTCTCGCTGGATAAGTGCAGTTCGCCGGCCCGAGTAGACCGGGGTCTGGTCCTGATTGAACGCGACGTGCTCGAAGGTGACCGCGCCGGCCCGTTCCGGTCCGGCGTCGGGGTCACAGTCGAGCACACGGGTGAACCCGTAGATGGTGTCACCAAGCGTGACGAAGTCGTGGAATCGCTCGTCGGCAAAGCGCCGCTCGCGGTAGGTCGCCTCGTCCGAGCGGGCGTGGGCAAGCGCAATCGAGCGGGTCACGTCACCGTAGGCGACGATGTCGCCCGACGGCGAGTCGGCCATCTCGTCCCGGTTGTGGTGCTGGCGGGCGGTGTTGAGCGTCGCCAGCGGGAGCCCGGCGACGAGCTGGTCGTCCATCGTCCGCCCGCGTTCGTGGCGGTAGGCGACGGCGGCGTTCTCCGCATCGGCGCGCTCCAGTGCCCGCTGGAAATCCTCGAACTGCTCGCCGCTGGGCGAAACGAGCGTGTCCGGAACAGCCGGTCTGTCGCTGTCTTGGTCGCCGACCGCGCCGCCGTCGGTTGCTGCCGGCTCGCGTCGCGGGATCATATTCGTCCGCTGGTAGGTCACCAGCGTCTCGCCAGTCTCGCGGTTCCGGCCTTCTGTTTCCCACGTGACGATGCCGTACTTCGGCCGGGAGGAAGACGTGCGTGTGTCGACGACAGTCGAGGTGACCGAGAGCGGTGTACCTGCCGTTGCCGGTCTGTGGAACTCCACGTCGTCGCGGCCGAGGAAATAGCCGCCCTTCTCCGAGAGGTCCTCGACGGTGATACCCATCACGCAGGCCAGCAGGTAGTCCGGGTGGACCGGCCGCTCATCGAAGCCACGTTCCCGGGCGGTGTCGGCCCGCCAGTACGCCGGATCATGGTTGAGCGTCTGTCCCATCCACTGCTCGCTGCCGTGGTGTGTGAGCCGCAAACCGGGGTCGTGAGCGAGTTCATCGCCCTCAGCGAAGAACTCGAAGAAGTGGCCCTTCTCCCTGGTTTCGGCGCGGTCCAGCAGCGAGTCGAACGTCTCCGCGTCCGAGAGGTCCAGCGCGTCGGGGTCAGTCCAGTCAGTCATCGGCCGGCACCTCCCGGGTAGCTTCCCGCCGTGCCAAGGCCCGACGCATCTCGTTCGTGACGACCATGAACCCCTCGTCGAAGCCCATGCCGGGCTTGGCCAGCACCTGCGCGGCGTCGGTCGCCAGCGCAACGTGGGCACAGGCTCGCGCCGAGGTCACGGTTTCGTTGCAGGTCCCGCCGACGTAGGCGCGGGTATCCGTGCCACCACAGTACAGCACCGCTTCGGCCGAGCGCTGAATGCCGCCGAGGTCCGGCGTCTTAATCTGGACCAGATCGGCCGCTTCCGCGTCAACGAACGCCTGCACGTCCTCGAAGGTGTTGCACCACTCGTCGGCGACGATGTCCACGGCGACGCCAGCGTCGGCCAACCCGTCGCGAAGTTCTGCCATCCGGGAAATCTGTTCCGCTCGGCCGCCAGCGTCCATCGGCCCCTCAACCTGGAGGGGGTACGGCGCGGCGGCCTCCCGAAGCGTCTCGAAGTAGTCCGTCACTTCTGTCCGGTCGTACGGCGGGCCGAACACCTTCCCGAGGATGCCGTACACGTCGACGTGGAAGCGTGGGGAGTACGGCTCCGGCCCGAGCGCGGTCGCCCGGTCGGAGAGCCAGCCGAGGTAGTCCCGCAGCCCCTCGCCGTTTTCACCGACCTTCTCGATGCTGTTGAACAGGCCATGGGGCAACACGGGCACGCCCTTGATCAGCATCTTTTCGGCGTTGATACGGCGCTCGTCGCCAGACTGACCAAACACCGGAACCGGTGAGGTTGCCGGCTCAGTGTCGTAGGTATCGGCGAGCACGTCTGTCGGCGTCCCGCCGGTCGCCCGGGCCGCGGCGTTCAGCAGGGCCTGCGAGACACCGTACCTAACAGCAGTATGAAGCTGGTCCCCACCCGAGCGCTGTGAGTCCATCTCCTCCAGCATCGTGGCGTTGTCCCCGAACTGGGTCGCGTCCTGCCCTCTGAGCGCATCTGCGACGGAGCCCTCGACGACAGGACGGTACTCCTCGGCGCGAAACAGCGGGTCACGGCCGCCGGCACCGGAGTACTGGACCGCGGCGCAGTCGCCGGTCGCGATGGACCCGTCGGTAAGTTCTATCTCGACGATGAGGGCCTCGCCTGCTTCGCGGATGCGGTCGAACCCCTCTGTGACAGGCTGGCCGTCGTAGGCGAACCCGCTCCGGGTTGCCCCGTCTTTGATGGCCTGCTGGTCGTCGAAGAAGAACCCGGAGAGTCCCGGAACCGTCCGAATGTCCTCAATCCGCATCGCTCGCACCTCCTGCGGGCTTGTTGTCGCTGGTGGGACGCCCGATGAGCTTCCCGTCGCTGATGGCGTCCACGTCGTCGGCGACCATCCGGAACGACTGGTCACGGCCCTCGGTCTGGGCACGCTCACCCAGCCGAGCAGCGTGAATCTCCTTGATGTTGTCCGGGAGCGCCAGGTCCGCGAATTCGAAGATTCGCACCCGGCCGTCGTCGTCTCTGGCTGGAAGCACTGCGCCCTTGGCGGCGTCGCTCGGGGCGAACGGCACGTCCAGCGCGCCGCTGTCGAAGGCGTTGATCACCCCCCGTGCCACGTCGCCGTTGCCAGCCTCGTAGATAGCATCCATCAGCGCCCGTGTCGTCCGCTCGATGAGCGCTTGCTCTTCTTCGATCCCTCTAAGGTCGATATCCTGTTCTATCATCATATCAATAAGCTGTCTGGTGGTCCGCAACCCGGCCGCGTTGGCCTCCTTCGTCGGCACACCCTGGAACTCCTGTGAAGACTTCGTGATGACCTTGTCCGGCTGGGCGACGGCCGCTGTCGCGCCGCCGAGACTGATAACACCGTTCGCACGCGCTTCATCGGGCGGGAACCCGCCCATCCACTCGTGGAAGACCGTGGTAACGGTCACCTCGTCGCGGAGGTACTCGTTGCCGAGCTTCCGCAGGGCGCGCAGCGCCGCCACATCCTGCACGAGGTTCCCGACCTGTCCGTAGCCAAGCGTGAGCGACCGGACACCCTGCGTCGCGGCCAGTTCCCCCTCAACCAGCATCACCGCGATAGCGATGCTTGGCGGGACGAGCGTCCCAGTCAATGGGCCAAATGGTTCGCGGTTAATCGTCACGCCGCGCTCGGTGTAGGCCCCACAGAGCCGGTCGACGAACTGCCAGTGCTCGATGGTCGTCGCGAGGTCGTGCCGTTTCGTGTACGGAATGTTGTACGAGATGGGGCCACCCTCGAAGCTCTGGAAGCCGCCGGCGAGTGTGACCATCGCCAGCAGTCTGGCATCCGGTGTGCCGTGCCGAACCTCGACAGGCGCGTCTAGCGCGCGGATGAGTCGTCGGCAGTCCTCGACACCGTGGTTAACTGCGGGAAAGCCGTTCAGTTCGTTCTCCTCGCTGCCACGGGAGGCGGCGAGGCCTTCCTCTGCCTTCTCGTACTCGTTGTCACGCGTGTACGAGTCGATAGTCGTCGGGAGGAGGTCCGCACCGCCCTGGTCCTGCAGATACCGAAGGAGGTCGATCTGTTCTTCGAGACAGGGGACTCCCGCCCGTGGCTGGAGTAGCGGCGCATCCGCCTCTTCCAGCACCTTGGCGAACTGTTTGGACGCCGGCAGGGACTCGTGGAAGGCGATGGCCTCCTCAAAGTCGACCTGTCGACCTGTGTGCCAGTTGTCCCTGAGGTCGTTTGCGATACGCTGCAGCTGGTCGTCGCTGAGTCGCTCGTCAGTTGGCATGGTCACCCGTCAACCCTGATCTTCTCCGCCTCTGTGGTCGTCAGCTGCATGTCCTCGCGGAGCTTCGCGATGGCCGCTTCGGGGTCGGTCTCCGCGTCGAAGACACGGTCGAAGCCCATCTGTCGGAAGGTCTCGCGCGTCTCCTCGAAGTCGTTCTGTCCGACAGCGAGGTTGCCGCCGACGTAGGTGAGCACATCGAGGCCAGCGTCGTCGAGTTCGTCGTGAAGCCCCTCACAGTCCTGACGGGCGTGTCCGTACAGCGAGGACACCAGTACTGCCTCGGCGCCGTGAGATTTTGCGGCGGAGACGAACTCGTCCTGAGACGTCTGGACACCGAGGTTGATTACCTCGAAGCCAGCGGCCGAGAGCGCCTGCTCTAGAATCGTGATACCGACGACGTGCGCGTCGGAACCAATCACGCCGAGAATAACGGTCGGGGGCATGTACTACGTCGTGGTCGTGGGCCGAGTATAAACTTAATGGTCTTTCATGATAATATGGCCTTAAGGAATTTATAATGATTTATCAGGAAGGTTTATGCGCTCGCCGCGTCGTGGTTTCGGCATGGGTGCGCTTGACGACTTGCGTGTGCTCGACCTCACACAGGTCCTCGCTGGACCGTACTGTACGATGTTGCTCGCAGACATGGGCGCGGACGTGGTAAAGATCGAGCGCCCCGGCGGTGACCTCATCAGGTCGAACCCGCCGTTTGTCTCCGATAGCGATGCGGAAGCCTACGGCGGCTACTTCCAGAGCGTGAACCGCGGGAAGCGGTCGCTCGAACTCGACCTGGGGACGGACGCCGACCGCGAGGCGTTCCTCTCCCTCGTCGAGCGCGCGGATGTCGTCGTCGAGAACTTCAAGGCCGGAACGATGGAGAAGTTCGATTGCGGCTACGAGACGCTGAAAGACCGTAATCCGGACCTCATCTACTCCTCGATCCGTGGCTTTGGCGACCCGCGGACGGGCGAAACACATCGTCAGGGACAACCCTCCTTCGACCTCATCGCGCAGGCGCTCGGCGGCGTCATGGAGATTACCGGCCAGCCCGACGGCCCGCCGACGAAGGTCGGTCCCGGCATCGGCGACATCTTCACAGCCGCCCTGAACGCCGTCGGCATCCTCGCCGCCGTCCATCACCGCGAGCGTACGGGAGAGGGGCAGTACGTCGATACGGCGATGTACGACTCGATGGTGTCGCTGTGTGAGCGGACTGTGTACCAGTACTCCTGTGACGGTGAGTCACCGATTCGCCAGGGGAACTCCCATCCGACGCTGTTCCCCTACGACTCCTTCGAGGCTGCCGATGGCCACGTCGTCATCGCAGCGTTCTCCGATGGTCACTGGGACGCGCTGTGTGACGCGATGGATCGTCCGGATCTCGCCGCGGACTACCCTGATGCCGGCAGCCGAATCGGGAATCGCGAGCATCTGCGCGGTGAGATCGCCGACTGGACTGCGACCGTCAAGTCCGGCACCATCCTCGAACTGCTAGAGGGCCGCGTGCCGGCCGCACCGGTCCAGAACACCGCCGACATCTTCGACGATCCACACATCCGCAACCGGGAGATGCTCGCTGACGTCGCCCAACCGGGCGCTGACGGGCGGATGACTATCGCCGGGAATCCGATAAAGATGACCGAGACGATGCCTACGCCGGGCGGCCGCGCGCCGCTTCTCGACGAACACCGGGACGAACTGCTGGACGAGGGCACCGTCGGAACGGAGACGAACCAGGCCGAAGGCGACGACTGATACGGACTGCTGTAACTGTGTCCGTGGACGACCGCCCGACTGCGTGCGGTCGATCCGGAAATGACTTACAGCAGTCCGTATGAGACGGACGGTTACACGTCACTTTGGTCGCTCGCTGACACGAGTCGGCCGATAGGGACACAGGTCCGCCCGCGCCGGGCGGCCGCGCGCCGCCAGTCTCCGGCAACTCTCACCACTTGCAGTCAGGAACATTATTTATCATGAGCCGTAGATTAGGTCATGGTCGAAGTTCCAGAGGCACTCAGCACACTGTTCAGCGCACGAGTCGAGTCAGATGGAGACCGATACGTCGTCGAAATCCCGAAAAGCGAGATCACCCACGGCGCAATCACCCCCGGCGAGACGTACCGCGTCGGACTGCTCTCGCAGGTCGGCGAGTCGACAGCCACAGCCCAGCCACAGGCATCAGAACAGGAACCAGCGCAAGTCAGCGAGGACACCGGTGTGCCACAGCCGCCGGTCGATGAGGGTGAAATCCGCAACGTGACAATCGAATCGCTCGGCGACCAGGGCGATGGCATCGCCAAAGTCGAGCGAGGGTATGTCGTCATCGTGCCCGACGGCGAACCGGGCGACTCGCCGACAGTCGAGATCGAGACGGTACAGGAGAACGTCGCGTTCGCGAGCGTCGTCGACGACGACAGCCAAGACGCGTAATCGCTGCCACATCAGTATTCCGCGAGCGACTGAGATTCTCCTGACATGAGTCACAGGACATCCCCGAATATTGGCCTGTGGTCGGCCGTGGGCTTACTTGAATGGAATCTGTCGGACGTGGTAGAAGTCGAAGAACGACTAGTAATCACAGCATCACAAACGTTTATATGATTTAAATCCGGTATTTAAAACACTACATGGTCGACCCAAAAGAGAGCATTGACATCGAAAATGTCGTTGCTTCGACCGGAATCGGACAAGAACTCGACCTTGAGAGCGTCGCGATGGACCTGGAGGGGGCCGACTACGACCCCGAACAGTTCCCGGGGCTAGTCTATCGGACACAGGACCCCAAATCCGCCGCGCTCATCTTCCGGTCGGGTAAGATCGTCTGCACCGGCGCGAAATCAACTGACGACGTACACCAGAGTCTCCGTATCGTCTTCGACAAGCTTCGGGATCTGAATATCCAGGTCGACGACAATCCGGAAATTGTCGTCCAGAACATCGTCAGCTCCGCGGACCTTGGGAGTTCGCTCAACCTCAACGCTATCGCTATCGGACTCGGCCTCGAGAACATCGAGTACGAACCCGAGCAGTTCCCCGGACTCGTCTACCGCCTTGACGAACCTGACGTCGTTGCCCTCCTGTTCGGGTCGGGCAAACTCGTCGTCACCGGTGGGAAACGGAAGGAAGACGCTGAGGAAGCCGTCGATACGATCGTCGAACGCCTGAGCGACCTCGGACTGCTGGACTAGCGGCTCCGCTGGCAGTCACGCACTGCGAACCGGGCGACTGCACTGCCCCCTCGACTCTCAGTGTCTCGGTCTGCGCTAGTCTCCGCCCATCGGACGTTGCGACCCGATTTTCAGTCCGCAGTGGGCGGCGACCATTCGAACTGGTAGACGACGTTCAACACCTTGTCCGGGAGACAGACGGTCACGCCGTCGTCGCGGGCCGCCGTGTCGAGGGTCCCGGGCATCCAGAGGTCGCCAACAGCTGTCGTCCCGCCGAAGACGCCGAACGAGTCCACGGGCGTCTCGGGAACGGACCCGTCGGGGCGCGTCTCGAAGACGTCGACGGCCCTGTTGACGAGGTCCAGAACGAACAGGTAGCCGTCGGTGTAGGACACGCTCGACGGCAAGAGGAACTGACTCGTACCCGGCCCGTACCCGGGGGTGCCGACCTGCTGCCAACCCTCACCGGCGTCGTACTGGATGCGGTTGTTGTTCCGGTCCGCGACGTACGTCGCCTCGGGGACGACTTCGACGTCGGAAGGGAGCCAGAACTCGCCGGTGTCGTGCCCGAACCCGCCGTAGAACCCCTCGTGGTCCAGCGTCGTCGCACGGCGGTCGAACAGCCACGTCCCGACGCGGGCGTTGAGCGAGTCGGCAACGTGAAGCCGGACCTGGTCAGGAGACACGCGTTCGAGGGACATGCCACGGGGCAACCGGAGTTCAGCACCGAAGTAGCCCCAGCTCCCCGCCGAGTCGACGTGCGTGAGGGAGGTGGTGCCGCCGACCTCCGTGAGCCGATAGCAATGGAGTTGTCTGTCGTCATCCCAGGACTCGGCAGTGGCGCTGTAGTCGGCGGCGAACAGGTACCGGTCGCCGTCGGGCCAGTTCCAGGTCACCAGCTCGGCGGGGAAGTGGTTCGCCGACAGCCGGTGTGGCTCGACCGGCGGCTTGGGGCCCGGCTGGGAGTACTGGAGTCGGCGGTTCCCGCCGTCACCGACCCAGATCTGTTGCTCGCTGGTCTCCGCGGGCGCAATCGTCGTGCCGGAGGCGTAGTCGAACTGGCCCGGGTCGTTCCGACAGCCGTCGACTGTAGCCAGTTCGGCCGTCCGTTCGGCGACGAACCGGAGCTCGTGCGCCGACACCGCTGGACCCAGTGCCTCAGTGATCAGGACTCGCGCCCGGACCGGTCCGGTCGGGTCCGCGTCTGGTCCGGGATCGTACGGGGCCACGGCCATTGGCGCGCCGAACCGTCGCGCGGCGAGGTCCGGCGCGATGGTCGACGGGACTTCCCCCTTGCTATCACCGTCGAGGTCGTAGGAGTAGACATGCCCGCCGCCCACGTCGGGGACGACGAACCGCTCGTTCGCAGGCAGATAGCTCACGCCCCGCGGGATGATGAACTCGTCGTCGAGGACCGGACTGCGTGTGTGGCTGAACGGGACCCCGACCCCATCGCTATCGGCCCGGACGACGGTGGCGTAGTACGGTGGCCGCCCGTCCTCGCGATGCTGGACACCGTAACCGGTGTTGGTGACGAGAACGTTCCCCTCAGGGTCCGTGGCCAGCCCCTGTGGCCAGTAGAGGGGAATCGGCGGACCGGAGTCACGCGTTATTTCCCGGAAACTCCCCCGCTGGCTGCCCGCACCGTCGAAGACGACGACGCGGCTTCGCGTGTCCGTCGGATCGTCGTGGTAGAACTCGTCGGCGACGTAGATCCTGAGACCGTCGCTGGCGGATGCGAGGGCGATACCGTTCGGATGGAAGTCGGCCGTGTCGCCGGTCGTGAAGGTCTGTTCGACAGTCACTCGCGGGAGAGACGGCCGACTGTCGCCCGCCGACTCGCCGTACGCGTACGAGAGTTCCTGAACGCGCTCGTTCCCGAGGTCCGTGACGAAGAGCCGTCGGTCTGTCGGGTGGTGTGCGAGGCGGAAGGGGAGTTCGAAGGCTCCCGGAGCTGTCCCCGCAGTGCCCACCTGCCCCAGGACGAGGTCGAGCGTCCGGTCGAACACGAGGAGACGGTTGTTCCCGGTGTCCGCCACCCAGACGTGCCCGCGGTGGTCCTGGCAGACGCCGACAGGGGTGTTGAGCGTCACGTCGGCGGCGGGCATCGGATCGCTGTGGTCGCGGTCCCCGGTCCGGTCCCCGTACGTGTGCGTGTGTCGGACAGGCATCACCCGGTGCAACGTAACAGGGACTTATCAAACTGTACCAACGTTGCCACGGTCCAGTTCGATTCGGACCGTCGTCCCCGACTTGTCCGACTCGAAGGCCAACGTCCCGGCGGACCGCGTGACCACCCAGTCGATGAGCCAGAGGCCCACGCCAGTCGCGTGGCTTATCTGTGTCTCCTGGTGGCGCTCCAGCGCCTCCAGTTCGTTCGCCGGAATGCCGGGCCCGTTGTCCTCGATAGCCAACGTGACGTGGGCGTTGCCGACCGTCGCGCCGACTCTCACGCACGGGTTCGTGCCCGAGTGTATCACGGCGTTTTCGACCGCGTTCTCCACCGCGTACCGGAACGATGGATGGGCCTGAACCGTCACCGCCGGGACGGAGATATCGTAGTCTGCGTCCGGGTAGTTGCTCGCGACCGCTCCGACGGCTGCGTCGACCACCTGGTCGAGTTGCAGGCTCGTACGGTCCAGGTCACTCTCGACGAGCTGGCTGATTTTCCGGGCCTTCGCCACCGTACTGAGCAGCTCGTCCATGGTCGCGAGCATCTCCTTTGCGGCCGTTTCCACATCCCCCTTGCCCGCTTCGAGGCGGCTCGCGTGACACCGGATGATTGTCAGTTTCGATCTGATGTCGTGGCGCAGGACGCGGCCAAGGACCTGCTGGAGGAGGTTGAGTTCGTCTGCGCGGCGGTTCCGCTCAGTGATGTCACGGAGTATCCCGACACAGCCCGAAAAGGAATCGTCCGCCGTGAGCACGCCGGTCGTCGCTTCGTAGAGTCGTTCGGACCCGTCCTGTTTCTGTATCCAGAGCTCGAACTGTTCCCACTCGTTCGCCCCGGTGCGGAGCGATTCGAAGGTTTCGCGAACAGCGTCGATATTGTGAGAGGGGACGAGTTGCGTGATATGCGTCCCGACCAGTTCGGACTGGGATCCGACGGCGAGATCGGCCATCGCGTCGTTACAAAGGACCACCACACCTGTCCGGTCTAGAACGTACATCGGGTCCCTCGCGGTCTCGACGAGTCGGCGGTACTGTTTGAGTGTCTGCTCGCGCTCTTTCCGCTCGGTGATATCCCGAGCTGACCCGATGAGTCCAGCGTAGGAGCCGTTTGTGGCCGTAAGCAGCGTGAAGTGGATGGAGACGTCGAACGTCTCTCCCGACCGCCTGACAAAGGTCATATCGATCGTGATGCTGTCGCGCTCAGGGTCGTTGAGCAGTTGTTCGATGCGCGCCTGTCCGCGCTCTAGTTCCCCTTCGACGAGCACTTTCGAGGCGTGTTCCCCAAGTAAGTCAGATCTGTCGTATCCCGTCATCTCGGCGAAGGCTTGGTTACAGAAGTCGATGTTGCCGCTTGCGTCGAGCGTGTACAGCCCGTCTTTCGACCCATCGACAACCCGTTCGAGGAGTTCGACACGTCCCCTACGATACACGTCCGTCGTCACATGCTCGAATACTTCGAGTCGGAGTGACTCCCCGACCGCCGGCATCTCGTACCCCGAGTGGACGAAATGGAGGTCATCGTCTGGTGTTGGAATCGTGACCGACTCCCGGCCCGCCGGCGACTCGCCACGCTTCGTGCGTGCGACGGTTCGTAACGCGGCTGGGTCGCCAGCGAACAGCCGGGTGAGACGCTCGTCGAACGTCGCCGACTCTTGCAGGTCGGCCTCCAGTTGGCGGACCGGAAACACGTCGGCAAACGGGGAACTCGCCCAGACAGTCGTCCCGTCGTCGTCGACGATGAAGAAGTGCGTCTCGCTGCACGGCTGTTCCTCGATGCGTGACTGCGCGCTGGCGACGGCGTACTGGTTCCGGTCACTGTCCGGCGCGGGTGCGAGGACGGCATGGATCTTCTCCGCGAGGAACTCGAGATTCTCTTCGTCCGGCCGCCACTGGACGAGCATCTCGGTGGCGTCCAGCACCGACTGGTCGATGGCAGTCGGATCGGTCGCGGTGTAGAGGACGACGGGCGAGTCGACACGGTCGAAAAACGCGGCTGAGGACTCGTTGGTTCCGTCGTCGACAGCGACGAGGCAGTCGATACGTCTGTCAGTCTGGAGCGATTCGACAGCGGTCCTGTCCGAAACCGAGATAATGTCTGTCTCGGGACAGCGCTTCCTGATAGCGCCGATGATGGCGTCTGTGGTTCCCGAGTAAGTATCAAGGATGATAACGAGATTCTCGTGTACTGATTTCGATATATACCCGCCCTGTTTGTTCTTACTCATCCGTCCACGGCCCTGATCAGTAATATAATTATTGTCTATGATATATAAATCCGCGGGCAAACGTATTCGACCCGGTTCTACACCCGGACACGAGTCGTGCAACAGTCTCGTTTGCTGACTGGCCGGGAGAAATCCTGTTGCCCGGGAATCAGTAACAGGTGTGTTGAACTATTCGTGTCCGGGTGTATAGCTAATTTCAGGCGCTAATCCCTCCCTCAAGGAGCGAGCGTCAGCGAGCGAGTGGGCAGGGGTAGTTCACATTGTCACGATAGTCGGTGGCGACGGTACACTGTCGGAAACCCTGCGGTTCAAATAGTGGGACGACCAACCCCGTTCCGATGACAGACCCCGCCTCGACGGGCACGGAATCCTGGCGGTCTTACTTCGGTTTCGCCGAGCCGTACGACAACCAGGCCGACGCCGTCGAGCGGGCAATCGAGACCGGGAAATCCCGTGGCTTCCTCGCGATGGAAGGCCCGTGCGGGACGGGCAAGACCATGGCCGCACTCACCGCGGCGGCTACGCTGGTGCGAGACACCGACCTCTACGAACGGGTTGTCGTCGTCACACCGGTCAAACAGCAACTCCAGCAGTTCGTCGACGATCTCCGTACGCTCAACGCCGGCCTTGACGAACCCTTCGCCGGCATCTCCCTGGTCGGCAAACGGGACCTCTGTCCATACGGCCGCGAGGGGCTGTTCCCTGACGACGTGAGCACGCACGACCGCTGTGAGGACCTGCGTGAGGCGACCGCCCGCCTCGTCGAGGACGACGGACGCTCGGACGGGCCGGCTGTTGCGGACACCAAAATCGCTGGTGACGCCGACGACCAGTGGTGGGACCCACGGAAGGGACAGGATCTTGCCGCGGCCGTTCGCCCCGATGCCGCCGAACAGGCGACACTTGGTGACGACACGCTGGAGACTGCCGGTTCGGCTTCGCCGTACCGCCAGAGCCAGCCCACTGCGCCCGAGTCGGTGACCGAAGAAAGTGACCCGCCGCTGTACTGCCCGTTCGAGGCCGACTGGTACGCCCGAAGCAAGGGGTCGCCGGTCGATTTCTCGGCCGGCCGGAACAGCGTGGTGACGATGGACGACTACCTCCCAGTGGCGACAGAGCGAGGGACGTGTCCACACCGAGTGATGAGCGTGATGCTGGGGGAGGCAGACGTTATCATCGGGAACTACAACCACCTGTTCGACCCCAGTTCCCGGGCGTTGCTCTCGGACGTGCTTGACGACCAGACGCTCGTCATTGTCGACGAGGCCCACCGACTTGAAGAGCGAGTACGGGACCTGCTGTCGGACCGACTCGGCCGCCAGACGATTACCCAGGCGCGCAACGACTGTACGACGCTCATCCAGCGCGCCCAGCAGAGCACCGACCACAAAGCGCAGGTCCGCGAGGTGCTGTCGGCTCGCGAAGTGCCGCTTGATGCGGTCGACCAGGCCCGGAAGTTCTACGACGACCTGCTGCGCTGGCTTGACGACCGCATCGAGTCGTTCCTCGACGCCGAACACGAGGGGTGGCGGACGGACCCGTCGGTCCTGCCGGACCACGACCAGGAGATCCCGCTACGGGACCCCGACACGGTCGAGCAGGACGAACTGACCGAGTGGGCTGAGCGGAAGGGGTACGATGGGGGTGTCTGGCGGTCGCTATCGCAGGTCGGTGCTGCCGTCGAGGACGCTATCGACCAGCTCGGGCTGACCCGCCAGCCGGTGTGTGCTGCCGTTGGAGCGCTGGCCGGCCAGTGGTGGGAGCGCGACCACGCGACCTTTCTCCGGGAGATCGAACTGGAGCATTCGCCCAGCGACGGACGCAACGTCGATGCCGGCTACCAGACGGTGTACACGCCAGGCCTGCTCTGTTACAACTGTATGCCCGCGACGGCGTTGCGGAACGTGTTCGACGACCTCGGAGGTGGCATCCTGATGAGTGCGACCCTGGAGCCACTGGACGTATTCACTCGCGTCTCCGGGCTGGATTCGATGGCCGAGACAGGCTCGACGGACCCAGACGAGCAGTCCGGGGACGGGCGACCGGTTCGTACGACAACCTACGATCTTCCGTTCCCGTCCGAGAACCGCGCGTCGTATCTCGTCGACGCGACGCCGTTTACCGCACGCAACCGCGGTGATCCCGAGACGATGCGGCCGCTGGGCGACAACTGGAACCCGACGCGCGACGAGTACGCGCAGGCATTGCGTGCACTGGCCCGCTCGCCCGGCAACGTGATGATCGCGATGCCAAACTACCGTGAGGCTCGCTGGGCGGGCGCGTACCTCCAAGAGAGCGTGGAGAAGCCGGTCCTCATCGACGAGTCATCGAGCAACGAGGAGACGGAGCGCCTCAAGCGTGAGTTCTTCAGCGGCGACGGGAACGTCCTCGTCACGTCGACGCGCGGGACGCTGACGGAGGGCGTCGACTACGACGGCGCGAAACTGTCGACCTGCGCCGTCGTCGGCATCCCGCTCGTCAACATCGGCTCGCCCCGAGTACGAGGGGTCCAACGGGCCTACGGCGACGCCTTCGGCGAGGAGAACGCCTTCGAGTACGCCCTGACTGTCCCGGCAGTCCGGCGCGCGCGACAGGCAATCGGCCGCGTCATTCGCGGTGTCGACGAGGTCGGTGTGCGCGCGCTGGTTGGCCACAGATACACGCCAGACGCGCGCCACTCGGTGTCTCCGTATCTCCCCGAGGGTGAGCGCGAGGAGTTTACCCGGATGACCCCGGATTTTCTTGCAACCCAGTTAGAGTCGTTCTGGGCCGATCATCGCTGACTGCTCGAGTCGAGTAACCGGAGGATTTCGTGGGCAGCGGAAAACATATACACTGTGGAACGAGTGTACCTATAGATGCCCGAGTGTCAGAACTGCGGCGAATTCGTCACCGAGCAGTACGTACGGGTTTTCACACCAGAAGCCGTCGAAGGCCATGGCCCCCGGGTCTGTCCGAATTGCGAGGACAAGCTCCGAGACGGCGCTGACGTTCGCGAAGCACGGTCGTCAAGACAGTAGGACAACTCCTTTTCGGGAAGTACTCAAGGCCGGCGGGGTGTAGCTCCAGTCATGAGTGAACTCGATGTTGAAGCGGTCGATGAAATCGACGCTCCAGCGGGAATAGACGCGGCCGAATACGTTCTCTATGGGGGGAAAGGCGGTGTCGGCAAGACGACGTGCGCCGCAGCCACAGCGCTAGCCTCCGCGCGTGACGACACAGCGACGCTTGTCGTCTCGACAGATCCCGCGCATTCGCTTTCGGACACGCTAGAGGTCCAAATCCCGTCGACACCGACGCGCATCCGCGAGGACATCCCGCTGTACGCGGCCGAGATCGACCCGGAGGCAGCCGTCGGCGATGGCCCGCTTGGCGTCGAAGAGGACGCCCTGGGCGGGATGGGGGAACTGCTCGGCGGCGAGGGGATGTTCGGCGGTGGCGCTGGCGGCCAGGCTGAGGACCCCATCGGAGGCGAAGAGGGGCTGCTCGGTGGATCGATGCCGGGTGCCGACGAGGCCGCCGCCCTACGCCTGCTGCTCGACTACATCGACGACGACCGTTTCGACCGTGTCGTCATCGACACCGCCCCGACCGGGCACACGCTCCGCCTGCTCGAACTCCCCGAGACGATGGACTCGATGGTCGGGAAGATTCTCCAGCTCCGCGAGCGCTTCTCCGGGATGATGGACAACCTCACCGGGATGTTCGGCGACGACGAAGACGTCGACGCCGAGGCCGGCATCGAGGACCTCCGAGAGCTGTCGGACCGCATCGAACACCTTCGGTCGATTCTCCAGGACCCGCGGAAGACGGACTTCCGGATCGTGATGGTTCCTGAAGAGCTCTCCGTCGTCGAGTCGGAGCGGTTGCTGGCCCAGCTCGACGGATACAACATCCCGGTCAGCACCGTCGTCGTCAATCGGGTGATGCAGGACCCAAGCGAAGTCCTCGACGAAGACGTGGACATCGCCGGCCCGAACCACGACGACTGCGAGTTCTGCGCGCGCCGCTGGCAGGTCCAGCAGGACGCACTGGCCCGGTCACAGGACATGTTCCGCGGCCACGACGTGCGCCGCGTGCCGCTGTTCGCGGAGGAAGTGCGGGGCGAGCGGTTGCTGGCCGTCGTTGCGGCCTGTCTCGACTGATCAGCTCGTCAGCTTTCGGATGATGCCGAAGGCGGCGTCGCGCCACCGCGCCGGCAGGTAGTCGAGCAGAAGGAGAATTTTTGCGGCCTGTCCGACTGGGTATCGCGGTTCGGGGTGGCTGGCGTTGGCGGCGTCACGGATCGTCAGTGCGACTGTCTCCGGCGTGACTGACAGTGCGTCCTGAATACCGACGAGATTGGTGTCTTCCTGGGCCCGGTACAGCCAGCCATAGGCCCCAGTCTTCTCAAGATTGTCCAACTCGTCGGCGGCCCGGTTGTCGAAGTTCGTCTCGACCGGCCCAGGTTCGACGAGCACCACGTCGACGCCGAACTCCTCGACTTCCATCCGGAGCGCATCGCTCAGCCCCTCCAGTGCGAACTTCGAGGCGGCGTAGCCACCCTGGCTTGGGAAGGCGATCTGTCCCGCAATGCTAGAGACGTTGACCACGGTCCCGTCCTCCCGGGCCCGCATATGCGGGAGCGCCTCGCGGATGAGGCGGTGTGGTCCGTAGACGTTCACGTCGAACTGCTCGTGAAGCGCCGCCGTCGACACGTCTTCGACCGCCCCGAACTGTGGGTAGCCGGCGTTGTTAACCAGACAGTCGAGTCGCCCCTCGGCGTCGACGAGGTCCTCGACGACCCGCTCGCACTCGCGCGGGTTCGTCACGTCGAGTTCGGCGGTTTCACAGCCGCTATCGGCGAGGTCGTCCACGTCCGACTCCTCGCGGGCGGCCGCCCAGACAGTCCAGCCGTCGGCCAGAAACGCCTCGGCGCTCGCCCGACCGATACCCGACGTCGCCCCCGTAATCAGCACCGTCTTCGCCATGTGTTGGCCGATGGGTCACATCCCAGGAAGTTATACTGTCGGATATCCGGGCGAGCCGCATGTGACTACCCTGCTGCGATTCCCGAGAGGTCAGCGTCGGTGAACCGGGACGCGATTTCGAGCGTCAGGTTCGCCTCGATGTACGCGGCGATCACGATGAGAACGGCCGCTGTCGCGAGCAGCCAGCCTGCTTCTCGGATATCCTGCTCGGTGACTAGCTCGTCTGTTCGGCCCCGCAAGTACTGGACGGTGAGCCAGCCGAACCGGAGGCCGACGGCGGCGACGATGAGCAACGCGGGTATCTCGACGACACCGTGGGGGACGAGTAATGCGGCGACGACGACAGGGGAAACCTGCTTGACAGCGATACCGACGACACCACCGATAATGACTCCGTTTAGAGCGAGCGAGAGCACAGTCGCGATCCCGAGCGAGACAGCTCCGAGTGACATGATGAACAGTGCCCCGAGGTTATTGACCGTAATTGAGACGGTCGTCAACTCGACCGACATGAACGGAGTCTCACCAGTCGTTCCGGGGGCCTGAAGCCATTCGGCAGGGATCTGGCTTCCGAGCGCGTACCCCAGTAACGCACTGGAAAGCAGTATGAGCGCAGCCACGGGCAGATAGCCGGATAGCCAGTGGTGATAGAGGCGGGCTGGAAGGCATGGGCGGTTGTCCATACTATCTGTTTCGGGTGGTGTCAAAAAATACGCCCGGCAGTGGGAGGGAGGGCCGTCCCGCATTTGACAGCCTATCACACACCTGTCGAAAACCCAAAAAGTACTTAGCACCCGTAATTATATCTCATTATACTATGTCTGAATCAGCAGCGTTCCCGGATTATCTGGACGTTGATTACACCGACGGTGAGGGTGAAGAACCCGAAGAGTACCCGACTGTCAACCACAAAATTGAGAAGGCTATCGAGGTCACGAAGACCGGCCTCGAACAGTACAAGAACCCGGTTGTCATGTGGACAGGTGGCAAGGACTCGACGCTGACGCTGTACTTCGTCAAGGAGGTCGCCGAGCGCTTCGACCTCGAAGTTCCGCCAGTTGTCTTCATTGACCACTACCAGCACTTCGACGAACTCATCGACTTCGTCGAGTACTGGGCTGACGAGTGGGATCTCGACGTCATCTGGGCCCGCAACGAGGACGTGGGGAACTACGTCGACGAGAACGGCCTCGAACCGGGTGACGACATCCCCATCGACGAGCTCTCCGAGCACAACCAGCACCACGTTCGGAACATCCTCGAATACGAGGAGGACACGTTCCCGTTCCTGCTTGACACCTACGTCGGTAACCACCTCCTGAAGACGGTGGCGCTCAACGACGCTATCGAGGAACACGACGTCGACGGCATCCTGTCAGGTATCCGCTGGGACGAGCAGGAGTCCCGTGCCAACGAGACGTTCTTTTCGCCGCGTCACGACCCGGACATCTACCCACCGCACGACCGCATCCAGTCGATCCTCCAGTTCGCGGAGGCTGACGTGTGGGAGGCCTTCTGGAACTTCGTCGTTCCGGACACTGTCGAGGGCTACCCCGACGACGGCTACGTCCCGCAGGGCCAGGACGACCTGCCTGAGGGCATTGAGAAAGAAGACGTGCCGGTCTCGCCCAAGTACTTCGCCGGGTTCCGCTCGCTCGGCAGCGAGGTCAGCACCGACAAGTCCGCCGAGGAGCCCGCCTGGTTGCAGGACATGGCGAACACGACCGAGCGCGCTGGCCGCGCCCAGGACAAAGAGGACCTGATGGAGCGCCTGCGCGATCTCGGCTACATGTAAGCGCCGGTCCTCGAACACGCTGTCTGTGGCTTCGTTCTTTTCGGCACGCAGAACTGACGCCACTCTCGTATATATCCTCTGTCACATCTGAACCGCCTCCCGCAGAAAAAGAGTTCCACGAGCGAACGCTCCTCTAGCGTGTCGGTGCGCTAGTCCTTCAGTAATATTACTAGCGTATCATTTCGACACGAGTCGATGCAAAGCTGCGCCATCCCGGACACTGGTCCACATGAGGAGTATGCACGTAATCCAACAGCGAGTGTGTTTCTTCCAGTTTATACACACCCAAACGGGCTATGTCTGCGGACCAGTGAAACCAGACAGATCCTTGTTTATCGTTGATAGCGGTGTAATAACCTGGTGCGTTGGCTTCCTAACCTCCATGTAGATCCACTAACGTGCCTGAAAGCTTCTGCTCCAGCACTTATAGACAGATGTCGTATAAAGCTTTAGGTAATGTCGAACGATATGCGAAGGTGATGAGTTCAGATCAGTACAACTGTCCGAACTGCGGGGCGGAATTGAGCTACCAGACGACGAAACACAACGGCTGTTCGAACTGCGGTTTCGTTCCACCACACAGCGCTGAGTAAGGCATCTGGCCCGAGTTTGCGGACGCGGTACGACTCGCTAGTCTGTGGACCTTGCGGCCGCTTGAACCTACCGACGAGTCAGTCGTCGCCCTGGAGTTGCGTCCTGACGAACCTGTCCCATGAGATGCGGACACTATCCTCCGGGCGACAGCGACACAGCCCCGGTGACGACAACGACGTGAACCAGCCACCCGGCTCCGATATCTATTTTCCTCGGCTCGCTGTAGATCTGTTCGTGACGGACCGCACAGAACGGGGACTCCTTGCCGTGGTTATTTTCGCCGTCCTGCTCGCGCAAGTCCTGCTGTATCCCGGTGTCGACAGGCTTGTGCGGGCGCTGGGTGCGACGACAGACCTGAACGCGAGTATGTGGTTCCTCGCTGCGGAGTTCGGGGCCTTCGTCGTCTTCGCTGGCGTCTGGGGTGCACTCAGCGACGCGACCGGCCGGCGGACGCCATTCATCGTCGGTGGGGCGGTCGCCGGCGCTGTGCTGTATGCCCTCCTCGGGTGGCTTTCCGGCGTATTTCGGGTTTCATTTATCGGAGTGCTGGGACTGCGGGCGCTCCAGGGAGGGGCCACGATCGCCTCGTTCTCGCTGGCGATGACGATGTTGATGGATCTCGACGGCGGCCACGGGAAGAACATGGGGGCCGCCGGAATCGCTATCGGTTCCGGAACGGCCCTCGGAGCGCCGCTGGGTGGCCAACTGTACGAGGTTGCGACGACGCTACCGCTGTACGCGGCCAGTGCGTTGTTACTCGTCGCCGCGCTGGTCGCCATGCTGGTGACAGATCGGGCCCCGTCGAGTGAGCGATCACGGCTGGCCGCCGCGGTCACCGGCCTCAGGCGGACACCGACGCTGGGCGTCCCCTATGCCTTCGGCTTCATTGATCGACTCACTGCGGGCTTTTTCGCGCTTGTCGGGACGCTGTACTTCCGGAACGCGTTCGACCTTGGTCCGGGTGATACCGGCCTCATGCTGGCGCTGTTTTTCGCTCCGTTCGCCCTGCTGCAGTATCCCTTCGGCGTGCTCTCGGACCGGGTCGGTCGAACAGTTCCTATCGTGGCCGGATCGGCGCTGTACGGCCTCACGGTTGCCGGCGTCGGTCTGGCTCCGACCGTCACTACGGCGGGGGCAGGAATGGTCGCCACCGGTGTCCTTGGGGCGCTGATGGCCCCGGCGACAATGGCACTCGTCTCTGACCTCGCCGGCAGTGCTGAACGCGGGACCGCAATGGCGGGGTTCAACGCCTTTGGGAGCGTCGGCTTCCTCGCGGGCATCCTCGTCGGCGGAAGCGTCGCGGGGGCGTTCGGGTACACCGTCGCATTCCTGGTCGCTGGCGGGATGGAAGTCGTCCTCGCTACGCTCGCGTTACCCGGGCTGCGACGCCTCGAACAGTCGGGTGGAGACGCTGTCGGGAGCTAACTACGAGGCTTCGCGCACGTCCTCCAGCGCCTCGGGATTCTCGATGCTGGACATATCGCCCAGGTCCTCGCCGCGGTAGACGCCGGCGATGGCCCGGCGGATGATCTTCCCGCTCTGGGTCTTGGGGAACTCGTCGACGAACAGCACCTCTCGGGGCCGGAATGGCTTCCCCAGCTCCTCGCCAACGGCCGCGCGGATGTCGTCCCGGAGGTCGTCGGACGGTTCGTAGTCGGGTTCGAGCACGGTGTAGAGAATGACAGCGGTCCCAGTGGTGTCGTCCGGCGCGCCGACGGCGGCGGCCTGGTTCACCGCTTCGTGTTCCATCGCCGCGCCCTCAACTTCCGCCGGCCCGACCTTCCGCCCGGCGACGTTGAGCACGTCGTCGGCACGGCCGTGGAGGAACCAGAGGCCGTCCTCGTCTTTCTGGGCCCAGTCGCCGTGGTCCCACACGTCGTCCCACGTCGACCAGTACTCCTCAAGATAGCGCTCGTCGCCACTCCACAGCGAGCGAGTCATCGATGGACAGGAGTCCCGGGCGACCAGATACCCGCGCTCGTGGGTGTCGGCGATGGACTCGCCCTCCGAATCGACGATGTCGATGTCCATCCCCAATCCCGGGCCGCCGAGCGTGCAGGGTTTGAGCGACTGGATCGGCATCGGCATCAGGAAGCAGCCCATAATCTCGGTCCCGCCGGAGATGTTGATGATTGGGCACTCCTCGTTGCCCACGTTCTCGTAGAACCAGAGCCAGCTCTCTGGGTCCCAGGGCTCGCCGGTCGAGCCGAGCAACCGCAGGCTGGAGAGGTCGTGACCCTCCAGCCACTCGTCGCCCTTCTTTCTGAGCGCTCGGACGGCCGTCGGTGAGACACCGAAGGTAGTGAGGTCGTGGCGGTCGATCATCTCCCAGAAGCGGTCCGGTTCGGGGTGGTCGGGCGCGCCCTCGTACATGAACACGGTCCCGCCGAAAGCATGGTTCCCGAGCAGCGTCCAGGGCCCCATCATCCAGCCGATGTCGCTCACCCAGAAGAAGCGGTCGCTCGGCTTCTGATCGAAGCCGAAGTGGATCTCCTTGGCTGCCTGCAGGAGTGCCCCGGCATGGGTGTGGACGATACCTTTCGGTTTCCCGGTCGTCCCGGAGGAGTACAGCAGCATCGACTCCTGATTACTCGGGAGTTCCTTCGCGGCGTACTCGTCGTCAGCGGTTTCGATGGCGTCGTCCCACCACTGGTCGCGGCCGGTCCACGATATCTCGGCATCCGGGTCGTCAGCAGTTCCGAAGCGGTCGTAGACGACGGTGTGCTTGACCGGTGTGGTCCCGAGTTCCTCGCCGGCCTGCTCGATAGCCTCGTCGGCGCTCTCCTTGAGGTGGACTTCGGAGCCCCGGCGGTAGAAGCCGTCACCGGTGAACAGCACGGAGCATTCGGCATCAGCGATGCGAGTTGCTGTGGCATCGACGCCGAAGCCGGAGAAAATCGGCACGGCAATAGCGCCAACCTTGAGACAGCCATACAGTATCGACGCGACTTCGGGAACCATTGGCATGTACAGTCCAACGGTGTCGCCGGTTCCGACGCCGACAGATTCCAGATAGTTCGCCACCTGACTGGCCTGCCGGTTCAGTTCGTAGTACGTAACCTCCCGTACGTCGCCGGGTTCGCCTTCCCAGATGAGCGCCACGGTATTGCGGGTGCCGCTGTCGCGTGCTGCGTGGCGGTCCAGAACGTTGTGTGCGGCGTTGATCGTCCCTCCGGGGTACCAGTCCGTAAACTGTGGGCCGTCGCGGCTCGCGGTGTCCGTGGCGCTCCCCGTCCCGCTGTCGTCCCGGACTGTATCGTACTCCTCGAAGAATTCGATGTCGAGATAGTTCGGGAGCATGTCCCAGAACCAGTCGACGCCTGACTCTGGTTCGTCCGGCAGGTCCGTGGTCGTTCGCTCGATAAGTTCGTCGTAGTCGTCGATGTCGTATTCCTGCATGAACTCCCAGACGTTCGTGGACTCGACGAACGCCTGGCTCGGTTCGTGGATGATGGTGTCTGTGTGCTGTTGTTCGCTCATTGGATCAGTATCCTGTGGTATTTGGCAGAGGGTGACAAACATCTACCGTGGGTGGGTACGCGATACGCCTGTCCGGCGGTCGCGGTGGCTCAGCCCCGCGCCGTCTGTGTGGGCTAGAGTTGTGGTTCACGTTCACACTCCCCTTCTCACTCATAGGTCTTTGTCATTCCGCCGTCAAACAGCAGGTCTCCACCGTTGAGATGGGTGGCGTGCTGGGAGAACCCGAAGGTGAAGAGGTTCGCCACGTCGATGGGGTCCATCATCTCCTTGACCCGGGCCTGGCCCAGCATCACGTCGTCGATGACCTCGTCGACGCTGATACC
>JBDGPY010000004.1:0-50420 GCA_042219425.1 Haloarcula sp.
ATACCGTCATTAGGACGTTCCAGAATAACAATCTAGGGTTGACGAAGCACTAGGTCACAACTCAGTTACTTCTTTGAGGGATATTCGGGGGCGATTCGCATCAACCGAACAAACCAAGCGCCGATTTTCATCAGTACCGATCAACCACGCACGCTCGCTGAGGCTATCACGCGGACGGATCCGAGCATCTCTTTGGAGGGCGAGTAGTCATCCCCAGTAGCTTCTGCTGAACCCATGCTTGTATTCATCACCCCAAGTTCTCTCGTGTCACTTCTGGAAAACTGTTTCACCAGATTAGGCAAGAGCCTTTTTTGAAATGTTCAGCCGGTGTATGAGACGAGGGGCTGCCGGGATGAGAGGGGAGCACCGACTGATAAATATCTGAGAATGTATCATGAAAGTATAACGTAGTCGGATATCACTCTCGGGATGACTAAGCGTGGAGTGTGACTACCGGTTCGTCCGCGGTCAAATCACGGCAGAGCGGGAAGTGTTGCCTGAACAGGTGGAGGGTTGATTCGATATGCCTCTCCGGGATCATGTGGTAGTGTGCAATCGATCCAGATTCGTGCATTTTGGCGTTCAAAACGTGTGTCATCGAGAATGTAGTCTTGTTACCGAGGTTGTGAATCATCGACGAGAAATTGTCGAAGCAAACCGAGACATGCTGGCAGCCCTCGGTCAGTTTCGATATCATCGTGACAATCGACTGCCCCAGATCCTTGTGTGAGTTCCCATCCCACTTTTGGAAGTCAGAAACCGTATTGATTATATCGCGGTTATTAAACAGCTCCCAAGAGAGTGAAGTATCATCAAGTGCGAGTATTCCCACCTCCTTGGGCCACTCTTTCGTGTGTTTGACCCACGTATCGAGACAGAGTTCTGGTGATCTCGTGATGAACAGAACGCCTGTTTCAGGTGGTGGAGCTGCGGTGAGTAAATCAAAACACGCTGTCGCCTCGTCAAACCGGTCAGGCGTGTTGTACACCAGAATAGCTCCCCCCTCGCCTCGAATGTGCGACTTGACACTGCTGATCACTGTCTCTTTCTCAGCAGCACGTGTCGTGAATCCACAGTAATCGCACGTCCACTCAAATGCCACGATAATATTTGTTTCCTAGCCGAGAGTAAAATGGTTCCGGCGATTCGATGGCTGCGAGGATGGGGATACCCACCAGACAGCGACAGTCCCTCTCAGCGCGTGGTGGAATCCCTGCCGCTCAGTAATCCGGCCCCCACTCCTCTTTCGGGAGTTCCACGGTGAAGACGGCACCCTCTGGATCGTTGTCTTCGACCCACACAGCTCCACCGTAGCTTTCAACGAGCGTGTGGACAAGGTACAATCCGATACCAGTCCCTGTGCTGTCCAACCCTTTTTCGCCTTTTCCGAAAATCGCGTCTTTCTGCTCGTCTGGCACACCGGGTCCGTTATCAGCGACCCGCAGTAAGACACTGTCGTCCTGTTCTGTCGCTGAAATCACGACTTCGGGGAACTCCTTGTCAGTATGCTGGACAGCGTTCTTGAGCAGATTGCGGACCACCGAATCGAACATGTCGTTTGCGCTAATGGTGACTTCCGGAATCGACCCGTCAATTGTAATGCTCGCTTGCGGGTCCATTTCGCGGACCTCGTCGAGCTGGCACTGGATGACACTGCGGAGTACAATCGGCTGGCAATCAGTACCGTCCTGAAGCAGTACCTCCGACATATCACGCGCCGTCTGGGTCAACTCGACTGCGTTGTGGGCACTGATCAGCGCGGATTCGATGTGGTCTGCTCCAGCCTCGTCAACATGCTCCGCGAGTAAATCGAGTCGTGCCAGTAGAACCTGGAGGTCGTTCCTGATGTCGTGTCGAACCATCTGGTTGAGCACATCCAGGTTATCTCGTTGTGATTCAATCTGTTGCTCCTGATGGAGACGCTCCAGCGTCGAGGCCAGAATCGCCGCAAGCAGTCCAACGAGATACTGATCGAACTCATCGAACGCGTCAGGTGAATTGGAAGACGTGATGAACACACCGTGGTTCTCCAACGGATGAATAATCGTGCTCTGGGATGGCGTTTCACCAGCGATTTCGGGCAACTCTTGTTCGATATTGGTGATGTGACGTGTGTCACCAGACGCGTACACGTCCCAGACAAGTTCGTGAACGCGACGCTCTCCGCCAGTACGCTCGTACGTCGGGGCGAATCCAAGATGCTCTCTGAGGGCATCAGTCACGGCTGCTGGTTCAAGACGCTCATCGTCTTGCTCCAAGTGAACGCCGCTGAGCGGGAACGAAAGCGTCTGGTCGGCAATCTCTACGGCTATCGTTGCGGCCTCGGACGCTGTCTCAGCCTCGATGAGGGCCCGGGTCTGCTCGAGTGTTTCGCGCAGTTTGCGTTCCCGCTCTTTCTGTTTGGTGATGTCTTGATGAATACCCACAGCTCTGACTGGCTCGCCATCGTCGTCGCGTTCGACGACCTTCCCGGTAGCTCTCACCCAGATCCAGTCACCGGACCTGGTCTGAATCCGGTGGTCGCACTGGTAATACTCTGTCTCACCTGCGAAATGCGCTTCAAGCGCGGCTTCTGTGTCAGGTAAGTCCTCGGGATGCGCTCGCTTCTCCCACGCACTCAGATACGGTTCGATTTCGTCCGGTGAATACCCCAGCATGTCTGCCCAGCGCTCGTCGAACGTAACCGCATCTGTCTGGACATTCCAGTCCCAGACACCCAGCTGGCCACCTTCGAGTGCCAGATCTAACCGCTCGGTCTGCCGCGCCAGCGCCTGCTGTCGGTCCGCGCGTGTCAGTGCTGCCTCCACATTCGCTGCCAGTATCCGCGCCAGCGAGCGGTCCGCCTCGTCGAATGCCGCACGCTCGGTTGCCCCGATATTCATTACACCCTGGTCGCCCAGCGGCAGGATGATCTCGCTCCGGAGCGCCGTCTCGGGATTGGCCCGCCTTGGCTGTGCCGTGACGTCTTCGACCAGCTTGGCCTCCTGTGCCTGGAACGCATCCCAGGAGAGACTGCTGCCGGGTTCGAAGACCGGCAGCTCGCCCAGGAGGTCGCGCGCCGCGTCAGTAGTCGCCGTCGGCCTGAGGATATTCGCGGCCTCGTCGTGCAGCCAGAGCCCGTTGATTGGCATGTCGAGGACGTCACGGGCGGTCTCGACTGCCATCTCCGCGATGGACTCGTGATCCTCGGCCTGCATGAGATTTCGCGTCGCGTCGTGCAGGCGGTTGAGGCGTTGTTCGTGCTGCTTGCGCTCGGTGATGTCGATATACACGCCGAACTGCTTATCGACCACCCTCTCAGAGACGACCGGTGTCGACCGAAACAGGAAGTCGCGCACGCCATCAGTCGTCTCACGACGGACTTCTCGGGTGAGGTGCTCGCCGGAGGCGGCCCGCTCGTCGATGGCTCTGGCTGTGTCCATCTCGTCGTCGGGCACGATGAGCTCATTGATCTCCGAACCGATTGCGTCGGCCGCCTCGTAACCGAAGGTCTCCTCGAACGCCTCATTCACGTCTTGCAGGATCGTGCCATCCTCGGTGAATTCGATGATGACGACCGGCTCCGGAATGCCCTGGAACAGCGTTCGAAAGCGGTCACGCTCCCGCTGGAGTTGCTCTCTGTGTTCTGTGCGCTCCGTTTCGTACGTGGCGAGTGTCCGGCTCATGTCGTTGAACGCGGTGAATACCCGTTCCCAGTCGTCGGTCGCGTCCACGTCCAGCTGGGCTCCGTAGTCTTCCCGTTGTAGTATGTCAAACCCGTCGAGCAGCCTGTCGTGATATCTCAGGGTGCGTGTGTAGAGCAGTACTCCGAACCCACCAACCAACAGCAGAACCAACCCAATGGCGCTGACCTGACACTTGGTGACCATCCGAAGTTCGCCAGCGAGCACCTCTCGACTTGCCTTCGTACGCACGGTCCAGCCGGTTTCCTGCACGGTCGTGTTCGCTATTATCAGGTTCGTGGCTGGATCAGGAGACTGTTCGTAGATGACTTCCCCCGATTCCGACTGAATGACGATACCTTGGTGGCTAGCTGCAGCACTGGTAACGCCGGTGAAAAAGGAACTATTCTGGAGGTGGAGGGCAGCATTGAGCGTGCCCACGACGGTTCCGTTCTGGTAGATTGGCGTGCTGATCGTGACGATGTAGTTGCCAGAGTCGGCAGCCACGGGTGCGCTGACGTACGTCTCGCCATGTCGGGCCTGCTGGAAGTACCGGCGGTCGCTGAAATCCGATCCGACCAGACGGGCTCGCGTGATCGCGTCGAGATCGGCTGCAATCCCGGTCATCGTGCCATTCCGATGGATGACGGAGACACCATTGAAGTCGGTCTCGTTCACGGTCGTCTGCAGTGCGCGGTGCTGTCTCGGGGTCCCGTGTGCAGCGATAGCCGGGTTCGTCGCCCGGAGACGAACCGTCCGTTCCAGAGTGTCTAGCCTGCCGTCTAATCCCTCTGCGATCTCCTCACTCGTGTGGGTTACGCTCGCTCTCTGCTGGTCGACGACTGATTCCTTGTTCAGTTGAAAGCCTGCGAACATGATCCCTGACAGAACGACAGCGAGAATCACGAGGAGTAGACCGAGCTGGGTACGCAGTTTCATGTGTTGGTCTCCGTCTCTTCCGTCTCACTTTCGGTCCTCTCACCCGGGAGAGTGATCCGGATGATATTTCCACGGGGCTCGGCCTCCGCGACGGTTACTGTCCCGTCCGAGCGTGTAACAACCCAGTAGACCAGCCACAGGCCGAGGCCATTCCCGTGTGACAACGGGCCACTCTCGGTACCTTCCACCAAGATCTGCCGCTCCATCTCCGGAATGCGGGGTCCGTTGTCCGCAATCTCAATGTGAACCTGGGCAGCGTCACGTGTGACGGTCACCGTAATCTCGGGTGAGTCCTGCTCTGTGTGGATAGTTGCATTCGTGAGGAGTTCCGTGACCGCATCGCCGAGCTGGGGTATGGCGACCACAGTAGGTTGAGCGGGACAGTTGACGTCGATCGTTGCCTCTGGATGCCTGTCAGTGACTGTCGTCGCACTCCGCTGGAGCAGTGAGACGAGCTCTATTTGTATGCGGTCAGGCGCTTCCACAAGGATATCGATGATCGCCTGTTCCGTCTCGGCGACGTTGATAAGTTCGTCGCTCTTTTCGATAATCATGTCAGCGGCAGTTTCGACCGTCCCAGACGCTTCTGTGTGAATTGTTTCGGCTCGCCCCTGAATCACAGTCATATCGTTTTTAAGGTTGTGACGTAGGACGCGACTGAGGACCTGAAGGTGTTGTTCGCGTTCTTTGCGAGCAGTAAGATCGCGCTGGACGGCGACGAATCCCTCGATATCATCACTTCCGTCAGTGAACGGCGCGATCGTCTGGTGGGCATGATAGCGGTCCCCGTCCTTGCGCTGGTTGACTATCGCTTTGTCCCACACGTCCCCTGAGCGAATCGTCGCCCACAACTGCGCAAAATAGTCCTCGGTCATCTCGCCGGAATCCAGAATTTGTGGTGTGTTGCCGACTGCCTCCGCGCGGGAATAGCCGGTAATACCCTCGAAGGCAGGATTAACGTATTCGATTACCCCATCCGGATCGGTGATGAAGATAGCGTCTCCGGCAGACGCGACTGCGCGCCGGAAGCGCCGCAGCTTCTGCTCGCGCTCCATGCGCTCGGTGGTGTCGCGGAGAATGATCGCGATCCCGGATAGCTCTTCCCCCGGTGTGAGTGTGGAGACAATCACATCGTAGTGCCGGGCAGTGCCATTCTCAGTGAGGGTAACGTTCGTGCGACCGTCAGTTAAGTTCGTGACTCGGGCATCAGTAGCGATCTCGTCAGGGAGGACGGCTTCGGCATCGCTCCCGATCTGCACCTCATCGCCAAGCATCGATGCAGCAGCCGGGTTGACATCGATGATCGTGTGGTCGGGGTTCACCACGACCACACCATCGTCCATGTTGTGAAACACGTGGTCCCGTGCGACCGGGGCGAATCCGAACAGGTCGCCGCGATAGAGAACGAGGATGTAGATGACGGATACCACCGACGTGCCGATGACTGCGTAATCGACGCCGGGGACCGGTGATATAACGTCGTCGATGAGGAGGTCGAATGTCAGTACAGCAAAGGCGGTAGCAAGGAAGACCACTGATTGCCACGCCCTCGTGTACTCAGTCTTGACGAGTCGGTAAACGAGTGCGATGGTTCCGATGCCGACCAGCAGATACCCGATGAGTTGGGCGAGATGGTGAAACGGATTGGCCCCTCTGAACGCGACGGCGGTGAACGGGGTATGGGTGACAGACACAGTGTCGAATGTGACGGCAGTAGCGACCGGTGGGACACCCGTGAAGACGAGGAGATAGATGGTGCTGGCGGCGGCAGACAGTCGAATAGCTCCCGAATGGACAGCGGAGCCGTGTCCTGCATACGTCATCGTGAAGTAGAACCAACTGACAGCCATCGTGGCCCGGATCGCCTCAGCGGCAAATGAGGCGACGTATGCGATCTGCGGGCCGCCGATCACCTCCACGAGCTGGGCCGCGGCCCACAGGACAACTGTTCCGAGGAAGAGGCCGAACTCAGCTGTCGCGTGCTTGTCGCGGTTCTGTAGCGTCCACGCGAGACCCACGACCGTTGCGACGAGTCCACCACCTACTAGCAGCAGATGCACTATTACTGGAGACAGAAACGTACTCATCTCTGCGACCAGAGTCATCCGGTCATCTGTGAGCAGCATCAGCCGATGAGACTTCGTTCCTCGGGACCACAGTTAAACCTACGACTGCAAGTATCATATCTGAGAGTGTCAATGAGCAACCACGGATACTGGTTCTTGAGGTAGAAAACAGCCGTACATGCCGGTTTCGCTGGTCTGTAGATTCGAAGCCAAAACTGCTGATCAGTACTGCGACTCACCGTTACGTCGGCGGCACCTGATTCGGAACTGTGCCGCTGACTGGCTATCGATAGGCCTTCTGTACCCGATCGTGGACTGCGTTTGACACCCAAATTATCAAAAAGAGATACTGTATCCAAAAGTGATAATCAGGCCACGTGCATCTAAACACCAATTTCGATGACGACTCGAGATCTGCGTCGCGCTTCCGGCAACGTCAGGGCATGGTGTTACGTCCGGGTGAGCTACAATTACTATCCAGAAGCAGCCACCATTTACTGTGACTCGACTCGACCTGCTTTCGATGGACGAGATTCCGGAGGCCTACCAGTATCTCTTTACCGACGACTATCTGGGTGACCGGCACATCTTCCGGGTCTGGGCCCATAACCCGGAACTACTCGAAGCGACGCTGGAATACCTGAACACACTGTACGAGCAACTGACGCCACGGACCAAGGAACTCGTCATCCTCACAGTCGCCCGGGCGCGCGGTGCCCGATACGAGTGGCACCAGCACGTCGACATCGCGAGGGACAACGGCGTCGAGACGGCGGAGATGCGGGCCATCGGCGGTGACGACTACTCGGAATTCTCCGACGAGGAGTTTGTCCTCCTGCAGTACGCCGAGGCTGTCGCCCGGGGCGGGGTGACCGATCAGATCCATGCCGCGCTCGAAACAGCATACTCCCCGGACGAAATCGTCGCAATCGGGCTTCTGGTCGACTTCTATGTCGGCCTGTGCAACTACGTCGCAGCGGTCGAACTGCCGTTCGAGGGCGGCGAGTTCGTCGGCTGGACGCCCACCGACGAGCGTATCGAGGCGTTTTTCGCCTGAGTAACATGGAGGTGCCAGTTCCCGCGAACCGGTTCCTGCTTGTCGGCCTGACAGCGTCGGCTGCGATGGTCACAATCTCTGGCCAGGTACAGGCCCTCACCACGTTCCCGATGGACCAGTTTCTCGCCCACTGGTGGGTGTTTCCCACGTCGATACTCTTCTCGATGATCGCCCTGGCATCGGGCGTCTCGGGGGCGTTGTTCTTCAGCCCCTTTTTCATGCTGGTCGTCGGGCTCACGCCCTCGCAGGCCATCGGTGCGGGCTTGCTCACGGAGGTGTTCGGGATGGGTAACGGCCTGCGCTCATACGTCAGCCAGCGGGTCGTTGACTTCAGGACGGCGAAGTGGCTCCTGATCGGGGCCGTTCCAGCGGTCGTCGCTGGTGCCTTTGCGGCCCACTACGTCGACCCGACGATCCTGAAGCTCATCTTCGGTGCTGGACTCCTCATGCTCGGTGGCTTTCTGGTGTACTATGAACCGCCGGAACAGTGCGAACCCGGTGAGTGCGAAGGGGAGTTCCTCGAACAGAAGAACACCGGTCGTGGCACGACGACCATCGAAGCCAGCGACGGCGAGTCGTTTACTTACGACACGTGCTGGCGGCCACCAGGCGTGGCGCTCTCGACGGTCGGTGCGTTCGTCACCGGGCTCATCAGTGCTGGCCTGCCGGAAATCGTCACCACGCAACTCATCGTACGGTGTCGGCTCCCGCCCCGGGTTGCCGTCGCGACGAGCGTGTTCGTCCTCGGTATCGCTGCCGCGGCTGGTGCCCTCGTTCACGCCCTCACCGCGACGCCGGTCTGGTACGTCGTTGCCTGGTCGATTCCCGGCGTCCTCGTCGGCGGAACCATCGGTACCAGGATTGGCAAGTACCTCCCGAGCGAACTGATGGAAACCGGGCTTGGCGTCGTGTTCGGGCTCGTGGGCGCGCTCGTTCTCGGGCTGGAACTGCTCGTAAATTAGGCTTCGCTGTCGGCTGTCCGAGAACTACGTCTTGCTATCGTCAGGAGTTATTTTTCCAGCGATCGTTCCGAGCTACCGCAAGAACAGTGTCGATTCGTCGGCCCTTGCAAGACCTACCGCATCCCTTCGAGACACACTGTGTTTGACGTCTGAATCCACGCCTCTTCGCACTCTATGTCATAGATGATGACGTCCTCCGCTGTCGTGACGGTCTGGAATCGGTCGTACACCTCAGTGTCGGGTCCAGTCGTGGGGAATCGATCAGTTCCGTCAGGTGAGTTCGTGGACATGGGTTCAGTTGCTCCTGCGACTTCAACATTTCTATATACTACTTGGTAACCCTTAGTATCTCGCTAACTATACTGTAACCCCATTGCTCCCAAGGAATGCTTACCGATCCGCTGGCGGAGGGGTTCCGACAGTGTTACTCCGACGTGAGGTGGAGTTAACAGGCGAGCGACTCATGTAACCCGTACGTGATGTGCCATGGCTAAACCCGAACTGGACCTGTCCGCACCGGAATTGACTCCCGATGATCTCCTGGTGCTCGACGATCCGTACTACACAGCTGACACGGTTGCACTGGTCACTGGCGCTGCATCCGGCATTGGACGGGCGACTGCCGTTGCGCTCGCCGAGAACGGATTGACAGTCGTCGGTGCCGACGTGGACACCGAGGGTCTGGACGAGACGGCTGACCTCGTCGAGACGTTCGAGTCCGACGGGCGGTTTCACGGCGTCGAGACCGATCTGACGGACGATACGGACGTCGAAGCAGTGGTCGACGCTGCTGCCCAGGAAGGCCACGTCCGATACGTCGCGAACATCGCGGGGATGCAACACATCGCGAGCATCCCTGCGTTCCCAATGGAGCAGTACGACCTCCTGCTGGATATCATGCTTCGGTCGCCGTTCAAGATGGCGCAGGCGGCGATGCCCCACATTCGCGACACTGACGACGGCGTCGGGGCGATCGCAAACATGTCCTCGGTCCACGGCCACTACGCGACGAAGGACAAGCCGGCCTACATTACCGCCAAGCACGGCATTACCGGTCTGACCCGCGCCATCGCTGCCGAGGGTGAAGGTTCGCTCCGCGGATTCTCGGTGAGCGTCGGGTACGTCCTGACGCCGCTGATGGTGAACCAGATCGAGGACACGGCCGAGGAGCGCGGGATCTCAAAGCGTGAAGTCATCGAGAACGTGATGCTTGGACAGGCCCGAACCAAGGAGATGATGACGCCAGCCGAGGTTGCAAACCTGTTCGTCTTCGGCTTCTCACAACACGCGAAGCACCTCAACGGGGCGGACCTGCTGTTCGACGGCGGGTACACGACCACCTATGAGTGACTGCTATGAGCGAGACCAATGAGTGACGCTGATTCGTCAGGAGAGGACCCGACCCGTATTGCAATCGCCTGTCAAGGTGGCGGGAGCCACACGGCGTTCACTGCGGGGGTCCTCCGGACGCTCCTTGGGAACTGGGACGACGACTACGAACTCGTCGGCATCAGCGGCACCTCTGGTGGGGCGTTCAATGCCCTGGCGACGTGGTACGGCATCGTCACCGGCGATGCGGAAACCGCTCGCGACCTCCTCGATGCGCTCTGGAATGATCTCGCGGTCGACGGGCCACGAGACCGCTGGATGAATTCGATGGTGACCGGCGTCTCGCGTCTGGAGAGCGCTGGATTTGCCATCCCTGGGCTCAGTCCGTACCAGATTCCCGGCCCGGAGATGGGCAAGAAACGCATCCGAACGGTGCTCGAACGCCACATCGATTTCGAGTCGATCCCCGGTCTCTGTCAGCGAGAGGTCCCGGAACTCGTCGTCGGCACGGTCGACATCAACGCCGGCGTCTTCGAGACGTTCACCAACGAGGAAGTCACAGTCGATGCCGTCCTGGCTTCAGCCGCCGTCCCGGACATCTTCGAGGCCGTTGAGCTCCACGGCCACCTCCACTGGGACGGCCTCTTCTCGCAGAACCCGCCGGTCAGCGACCTGATGCACCTGCCAGCCGGACGGAAACCCGAGGAGCTGTGGATCATCCAGATCAACCCCCAGGAGTTCGAGGGCGAACCGACGACGACGGAGGTCATCGACGACCGGCGCAACGAACTCTCGGGCAACATCTCGCTGAACCAGGAACTCGGGTTCATCGAGCGCGTCAATACGTGGATCGAGGAGGGAAAGCTCCCGGCCGACGAGTTCACGAAGACCGACATCCACCGAATCCAGATGGGCAAACGCTTTCACTGCTCAACGAAGGTCGATCGTGACCCCGAGTTCCTGACGGAACTCCAGGAACTGGGCGAGACCCGCGCTCAGGAGTTCCTGGAATCACGAGACGAGACGTAGGCCGATCCCCGCCGTCTGCTCAGTCGCCCCCGTAGGTGTGGAAGTCGACGGCCTGTTCGAGAAGCTCGTCGGGGATGCCCGGCACCTCCTCGTCCCTGACCGGCCCCTGTTCTTCGAGCAGTTCGGGGTCTCGCGGGAAGTCCCTGAGCTGGAAGTGGATGTCGATACCCGCCTTCGCACCCTGACCGAGCGCGACCGGGAGCTGATTGTGGCCTGGGGTCGTGTCGCCGACGGCGTAGACGTTCTCGACGGACGTCTGGCCGTGATCGTCGACCTCGATGGTCCCGTCGTCGTTGATCTCACAGCCCATCTCGCGTGCAAGGCCGTTGTTGTACTCCGCGCCGTACATGGCGAACCCGCCCTTGTACTCCCGAACCGTGCCGTCCTCGAACTCCAGTGCCTTGAGCCAGCCGTCTTCGCCGTTCTGGACGCCAGAGACGTCCTCGCGGATCACGTCGATGGGATGGTTCTGGAGCATCTTCCCGGTCTGCTCGCTCCACGCCGGTTCGTTGCCCCGGGTCAGCAGGTCCACCTCGTCGGTGAAGTTCAGCATGATGGCCGCGACGTGGGCGGCGCTTTCGCCCTGTCCCATGACGTACACCGACTCGTCGACGAACATGTGGGCGTCACAGTGGAGACAGTAGTGGAGGCCGCGGCCGGTTCGCGGCAATGGTGGGTCCGGCCGGACGTCGTTGAAGCCGGTCGCGAGAACGACCATCTTCGCGTCGTACTCGGCGGCATTCCCGACCAGCCGGATGCCCCCGTCGTCGGTGCTCGAACAGGATGAGACCATATCGCGATGGAGGTCACAGCCGTAGGCTTCCAGTTGCTCGCGACCGATGCCGAGGAACTCCTGCCCGCTCGTCTCTTCAGTGACGCCCAGGAGATTGTGGACCTCTTGCATCATCGCCGCCCGGCCACCGCCCCGGCCGACGACTGCCGTCTGATGGCCGAGTCGGGTGCTGTACAGTGCAGTTGTCATGCCAGCGGGACCGTCGCCGATGACAACGACCTCGTACTCGTGTTCCGCAGCTTCGTCCGCCATATCTGTGACACGTCATCGCACACGCATATAGCTACGCCCCTCGGCATTCCGGTTACTGTGCACTCGCACCGTTACACCATGGATTCACATTTGTTGATACGTTTGTGGCTCCTATCTGGTAGTATAGGTGACGCGGACACTGAGACCGCACTGAGTTTCGAACTGCGAAACGTGGGGGTCGGGCCGGGCCCACTGTTAGGCGGACCCGAAGAAACAGGTCGCCGAACAGTATAACCAGCCAGCTCGTTTTGGGCCCGTCAGTGAGGTTCCCAGAACCGCACCGAATCCGATTTCGCCGCTATCGGTGAAGCCATCAGAACGTGATAATTTCGCGTCCGTCATCCACGTGTGATCGAATACTGGGGTGACCGTCGTGGTCATCCAGCACCTCTATCCCGGCTTCAGCGACGTCGTCTTCGACACCGAACGCACCAGAACAGAACTCACACACTGCGCTTTCGTCCCGGACTTCCTGGTAGAGTTCGTGGTAGTCACTGTCTTCGGATTCGAGTTCTGGAATCCACTCCGTTCCGGCACCATCGAAAATGAGTTTGACATCATCTCCTTCCGTTTCTACGAACTCTTTCGCTGTTTCGAGGCCGTTTACCAGTCGGCCCGCATCGGCGTGCGAGTCAGTACCTGCGAGGATCACGACTGCTGAGTCCGTCATGGCGTTCTTATATTGGGGACTAGTCGGAAAACTCTCCTGAACATACGAGTAACAGGGTTACAGGTATGTAACCCCTCGAATCGGATCCTCTCGTTGATCGTCTACGGTGAATGCAGGTCGACTGTCACAGAGTCGGTAGGAACATTCGTGGAGATGAGAGAGTGGGCATTACCCTCTTGCGACGATGGAGACGTACCCGATACGACCGGATTCGACAGCGTCTTCGAGGTCCTGTATGCCGTCGCGGACCCGTTGGCCGCGCTCGCCCATCGTCGCCAGCAGGCCCTCGTAGTCGATCCGCTGGCGCACGCGGTCGCGCATCGCCAGCAGGTCCTCGTGGTGGTCGTAGACCTCTTTGACGGTGAATCCAGCCGTTTCGAGCTGTTTCCTTAGTCGGTCCCGACTCCGCGCACCGGTGAGACAGAGCGCATCTGCCACCTGTTCTGGCACTGCTGGCTGGTCGCCCTCGATGACAACGTCCGAGAGTGCGAGCCGCCCGCCATCGTCGAGAACGCGGTGGGCTTCGGCAAGCGACTGGGGGAGGTCGGTGAGACAGAGCACACACTCGGCGAGCACCACGTCGACACTCCCGTCACGGACTGGCAGCGCGGTCGCATCCCCGCTGACGGCGCAATTGACACCGGGGGCCGGGTCGATGCCCACTGCGTCGGCCCCCCGCTCGCGAGCCAGCGCCAGTGCGTCCCCTGCCCCACAGCCGACCTCCAGGAGACGTGTTTCGGGACCGACACCAGCCCGGTCGAGCAACTGGTCGGTCGCCGCCGTTCCCCCAGGATGGAGCGGTTCGTCGAGCAAGGTATCGAGCGTCCGCCAGGGGTTTGCCAGCGCCGCGTCGAGCAAGCCCTGCATCACTCCCCTCCGCAGCAGTCCGGGCCACAGCTGCCGTCCGAAACCGTCCTGTCAGCTGGATTCGGTGTGCTCTCGTCAGTCGGAGTCGGTGCATTCTCGCCCCCCTGGTAGCCGTCGGCTCGCGGCTCGTCGACCGCTGGGCGTCCACCCCAGTCGTTGCGGGTACGAAGGGCGTACTCGCCGTCGTCGGTCGTCATGTTGTAGCCACAGAACGGCACCAGGTCGCCATCGGTCGTCGGGACGGTGATACAGCAGTTGCTCAACCGGTTCACATCGGCGGCGTCGGCGTCCATGAAGCCAGTGAACGACACCGGTATGACCTCGTCGAACAGTCCCTCGACACCGCTGGGCACGTCGACGCCACAGCAGTCCGCGGTCTTGCAGGCCCATTCCTCGCCAGCGGCGGTCCCCGCCAACAGTTCCATGTAGTCGCCCTCGTCGACGAGCCCGGAGAGGGTGTCCCAGAGCTGATCGTCGACGAACTTCGTCAGCGGCACGAACGATTCCGTGTCGCCACAGCCCCCTTCACAGCCACAGTCGTCGGATTCCTCGGCTGGCTGGGCGTCCTGCGGGACGAACGCGGTTCCAATCTGACAGTACGACGAACAGCAGGGTGCGGGCAGCATATCCCGCGGGTCGAGCGAGTCCATCTGCTCGGCCAGCAGCCGAATGGCCTCGTCGATGGCGAACCGCCCATCGTTCTTGGCGTAGCGCCCGAAATGAGCGACCGGCTGGAAGTTCACCGACCGGACGACGTCCCTGTTTTCCAGCGCGAAGCGGACGATATCTCCCATCTCGTGGTCGTTGACGCCCGGGACGACGGTAGGCACAAGCACGACGGGCAGGTCGGCGTCTCGACACGCTTCGATCGCGGCGTGTTTCTCGTCCACGAGGTCAATCTCGCGGATCTGCTCGTAGGTGTCGCCCGTCAGCCCGTCGAACTGGAGGTATATCGCCGTGACACCAGCATCGGCGAGGATCTGTGCGTAGCCGTCATCGGTCGCCAGCCGGATGCCGTTGGTATTGACCTCGACGTGATCGATACCCCGCTCTCGCGCGTCTTCCACGAGAGCCGGCAGATCGTCCCTGACTGTCGGCTCGCCACCGGAGAACTGGATGGGTCTCCCACCGGCCTCCGCAACCGTGTCAAGCATGGCGTCGAGTTCCGCAGTCGAGCGGTACTTGCCGCCGGGGCCCGAACTCGCAAAGCAGTACGAACACGAGAGGTTGCAGTCGTCGGTCACCTCCACGACCGCGAGACAGTTGTGATCGTCGTCAACGGTCAGATCGCCCCCGTCGTATGTTGGGTTTGGTCCGAAGTCAGCGGCCCACTCCCAGTGATCGATGGACCCCCAGACCTGCCGGCTGTCGATCCCGTGGTCGGGGCACTCCCGCGTGAGAAACACACCACCATTCCGTTCCTCGTACCGACCGGGGACCTGTTCGAGACACTCTGTGCAGAAACTCGTCGTCGTCTCCAGCGTGGCAGCGTCGCCCATGTGTGCGGTCCGGACAGATGCGGTATAAACGTATGGTGGGTGTGCGGAACGGGAACCCGACAGTTCGTCGAGTGAGCGGTCGTCTGGCTTTAGGGCCCACAGGGATTCCGATTCAGTGACGGGCAGTCTATTGGAAATGCAAAGACGCGATTTCTACCCACCTGACCTCATCACCGGCAGTGTGAGGGTTGTACACAATCAGCATAGATATAATACCACGTCCTGTCTGAGCTTCGGGTGCAATGTCTGAGGAAGAATTTGCCTGTAACTGTGGGGCGACGTTCGACAGCCAAGCGGAACTGAAACAACACGCGAAGGAGGAACATCCAGACATCTACGAGGAGAAATTCGGCGACTGACTACGAGCGCTGATAGCACCGCCAGCTACAGATCCGCGTCTTGGAACGCGTACTCGACGACCTTGTTGAGCGTGGATCGTATCGGTGATGTCTGAGACGTGCCCGGAGCCGGCGCGCATCGCGACGACGACCTCGTGAATCATCGTCGACGCTTCGTAGCCGAGCATATGACAGCCCAGAATCTCGCCGTCGGGTGCGGCAAGCACCTTCACGAACCCTTCTTCAAGCTTCTTTGCCCGTCCCATCGGGGTGTCGAGGAGGGCTTTTCGACCAACCACGTATTCGGTGCCCCAGGCCAGCATCTCCTGTACGCTCGGGTCGAGTGCCGCTCCCCGTTCTGTCAGTGAGTACTCGACCCGGATGGGCTAACTCAGATCGTACCAGAGCAAGCACTGGAACCTCCCCTTAAGCTAGTCCGGACGAGTAGTCCGTGTTCCGTACTCAAAAACAGTCACATAGGGGTTCTGCATAGCCGGCGTTACGCCTGCTCATCGTTCTCAAATCGGTTCCAGAACACCTCGTTCAGACCACTGTCGGGCTCGTTGTCCCGGTAGCTTTCTTTGGTCAGGTTCGCCTCCTCAATGAGCGACGCAGCCTCGCCCGCCCACGCGTAGAACGCGACGAGCGACTCGGTACGCATCTCCGCTAAGTCAGGCGAATGGTATACGTTCACATACCCGCCTTGCTCGCGGTTCAGCTGGGATTTCTGGAGGAGTCCAAACTCCACGAGTTCGTTGAGATACTTTCGGACCGTGGACTCATCGTAGTCGAGTCGGTCGGCTAGCTCGGCCGTTGACAGCGGGCCGTCATCGATGACACAGAGGCAGATGTCCAGCCCTGGCTTGGGCAACCCGAACGCGTCGAGGAGCACCTGCCTGATGTTGGGTGGCCGGATGTCGAGTTCACACGACGTGATCTGTTTCATCGGCTCGTCGTGACACGTCATCCCGCCATCACATTCGTGCATCGTGAGCACGACGTTCGCACAATCCGCACACCTGTATATCGCGTACTCGCGGTCACGCAGATCGACCTGCCGCCGATCAGTCCGGGAGGATATCAGGTCGCTGTCACCGTCGGGGCCGTCATCAGCAGCTTGGGTTTCGTTGTCAGTCATTCGTATTGGAACAGAACGATCGCGGGGGAGGTCCTCGTTCAGGCGTACGCCCACTGGCCTTTTGAAACTTGGAGACGGACTTCACTCCTCGATCGGGTCGATGACCAGTACGGCTTCGCCATTGACATCGAGTTCGAGAAGTTCGTAAGCAGTCACCGTCGGTCGATACCGTTCACCGACAGCAACGAGCAGATCGTATTCACGGAGTGCGTCGGATGCGTCTTCAACTGGACTCGGTTCGGTATCCAGCCACTCGGCAATCAGTGCTAGACTGACTGGTTCGCCGACCGCTTCGTAGGCTTCCACGACCGCCCTGAGTACGGCGTATGTTGACACACTCATTGGAAGACGGGGGTCACCAGCCGGTCCCCCCATGTATCATTCCAGTTCCTCTGCCGTTATCTGTTGCTCACCCGAACGGTACTGTGTTACTTGTCCCATATCCCCTGATAGCGTGGTGGTGGTTGTGCGCGCAACTCTCACACTCGCGCTACGGCTATACCGGATGGTCATGAATGTGACACGTGATGGAAACACAGCTACAGGTATGTCAGGTACGGGAGGATACGTGTGCAATTCGAAGCTGAATCCGACCCCGGCAAGATCAGACTGGAACTGTTCGTCCAGTCACTCGCACCGGATACTGCGCGTGAACAGCAGGAGGCCATCATCAACCGTCTTCTGGAGCTATCGGCGGAGCAGGACTGGATCGAATCCGAGGTGCATCTCGCTGGTGACTGCGTCTGCTCCTCGACGGTTGCTGCCGAGACGGAAACCGGGAAGTTCCTGCTCGAGCGCCACGACATGTTCGAAGCGTGGGCAGCCGAACACGACCTGTCTCTGGTCGGGTTCAGGCAGCGTTGCGTCCAGTCGACGATTACCGGAACCGAACTGACGGGTGTTTCCTTTCCCCGCTGTTGTCTGGCGGAGTTCATCGACGACGACCTCCGGTTCGTTTCGCCTGTCTCTGACGCCGAGAGGCAAACGACGACCGTCGACGACCACCTCAACCGTCTCTAGCGACGCCTGGTGGTCAAGTAGCCTTTCTCGACGCTGCCTCAAGCGGTCTCGCTGTCAACAGCCATGGAATCCTCTTCCGTCCTCATTCCTTCGACAGAACTAGTAGTGCTGAGGGCGTCGTGACATGCTCCGCGCCGTAAACGGAGAGGGAGCAAAGCTCCTCAAGAAGTCGAGCAAAGCCCGACGACGTGCCGCTGTTGCTGGTAGAGGGTGCCGGCCTCAGCTAGATCGTCTGTCTTCGCACCGCCGCAGCCGACAGGATGAAGCGGCCACGGGTATGGTATGATAGAGAATCGAGCGCATACCCCTGTCTTCCCGTGAGCGAGTAGGGTAGTTTACCTGTCGTCTGTAGAAGTGGGGTTTTCATACCGGATGTTGAGAGCGTTGTTAAACTTGTTTAGCAGACTGATCAGGCCGATAGCGAGGGTGAGTTCGATGATCTCTTCGTCAGTAAACTGCTCTTGCAGGCGAGCAAACAGGGTATCTCCGACCCGATTGGCATCCTCAGTGACTTGTTCGGCGTAGTCCAGCGCAACCGCCTCACGGTCAGTTGCAGGTGAGTCATCAATCCCGACCCGATTCAACGCCGCAGTATGGGCGGCAGTACAAAACTGACACTCATTCAATCGGGAGACACGGACAAACAGCTTATCCAAGAGTTCACGATCAATCTGACCCTCCAGATACAGGATGCGTTGGAGAGGGAGCATCGCGTCAACGATGTCCGGACGCAGTGCGAACGCCTGCATCATTTCGGGGAGTTCCTCTCCCACCGGTACTGGCGGCTCCAGATCCTCCTCGACCGTCATCTGCTGGATACGGCCGGTTAAGGCGTCAACCCGTTCTTCATCGACTTGGATACGCATACCTGACATTTCGGCAAGAAGCGTGTTATGGTTTCGGGGACCGTAGTAGAAACGTGGAAGCTGAGTCAGAGCCTTAAGCGATAATGGGTGATGTCATCCCAAGTTATTTTCACGAGTTTCTTCTCACACTCTTCACGCCCTGTTGCTGCTTGTTCCAACAGGTGCATTCTATTTGGGGTCATAAGTGCCGTGTTAAATAGATGCTGAGTCACAGTTACAGTAGCTCATAAAGCGGTTCTATGTTACTGAGGGCGAACATCAGGACAACCTCACGGAACCGACGATACCAGCCGAGCGAGTGTTTCGTTGTCGAGTACGAAGTTTCGGCCATCCAGCGCTGAAAGTAACCTTTTGCCCGGATGAGTGCGTTATGTCCTACCGTAAGTGGTGTCGATCCACGCTGTAAGATCCACTACGACTCGATTAGTTCAATCTCGGCTTGATGATAACACCACCGATGGATGTGGTCACGGTGCTGGAGCTTCGTGAGGGATGATCGCGTCCGGGAAATCAGATCATCGAAGCACGCTGTTGGCAAGCGAACCTGATGTAGAAAATCTCGGATCAGGTTGCTCGTCACGTTCTCATCCGGAAGAATACCTTCGTCTGGAGTGCGTCATTCTCGTCGAACCAGAGCGCAACTGCGCCGATAGCAGAGACCTTTCGCCAGTCCGAAGCGACTGGCGAAATGGTCGAGTATGTGCCCTCTTTGGCCCATCGCTCAGTCGTGACTGGGACGTGGCGGTACGGCCACTCGTCGATACAGAGAATCGTCTCGCCGTCGGTCAGCTTTTTTTGAGTTGCTCAGCTTGACGGGACGATAGCCAAGCTCGTGGAGAATCCGCGAGCAATGGCGTGGAGTGAAGTCGATATCGAGCTCACGCTCAATCAAGGCAGCAACACGCTTGGAGGTCCAGAGATCAGTTTCCCAGCCGTGTGCTTGTGCCCCTTCTTCGAGCAACTCGATGAGTTGCTTTCGGTCCTGCTTATCAAGTTCTGAGTTAGGTCCCTGATTCCCTCTGTCGGTGGTGCTTTTGAGCCCCTCAATACCCTCCTCCAGCGCTGATTTCCACTTCGAGACTGCCGACGCGTCACGCCGTGCTTTTCTGCAATCTCAACCTGGCTCATCTCTCCCCTAAGTGGATATCAACTTCATGATGGAAGAGGGACAGGACCGCATTCGCGCCACGTACGGCGACAACTACGAGCGGTTGCAGCAGGTCAAGGCCGAGTACGACCCCGACAATTTCTTCCACGTGAACCAGAACATCGAGCCGGCCGACTGACGGCTGTATTGTCCCATTCTTCGAAGGACCACTACCGGGTCGATGACGAGTTCGTCGCCGAACTGATGATGGCAAAAACGCTGTAACGGCGGCTCAGACACCGCACTGCTCGATACAGGGCTACCTTGCTGTCGGGCAGTGCTCTCAAGCACCGCGGGAACGCACTACCACCAATGGTCGGAGTCACCACACTCTCTCCGTCCCAAAGAACAGCGCACAGACCCGAGTACCGACCACCGTGACGGGAATGTTGCTTCCGGCGAATCTTAGACCGACTGATACTGTCGGCTGTAAGTCTATGAAGAATTTTGTCACACCGAGGTGACAAATATCGTCACGACGTTACAGCCAACAGTATGAGACTCCCACGGGGGAAACCGCGCCGTCGTCGGGCTTTGCCCGACTGCTTGAGGGAGCTTTGCTCCTTCTCCGTTCACGGCGCGGAGGATGTCATGGGTACGGGTCAGCGGGTACCGCGGTGGCCGTCTCGGAACTGCGCTCGACAGGTCCGCCACATTCGGGACAGGTCGACCAATCGGACTGGAACGTCCGCTCACAGACGGTACACTCGTATTCATACGGATCAGGCCAGTGACCAGCTATGCCTTTGAGTTTGTCTACGAAACGCATGGTCTCAACACCATTTCTGACTACGTCATGTTCCACCATACCTCTTGTCATCACTACTCACCCTCCCAAAAAGGATAACCCGTCAATCAGGGTCGAACTGATGGAGCGACTCGGTGTATAAATCGCTCCAGCGCTCGGTAGTGCAACCATTGGTTCACCACACCGCATTTCGAGTGAAAATGCTGCTGCTGTCTGGTGGTATTTCACTGGAAACGAGGTGTGTTCAGGCCTGTCTTTCACCCACAAGTTGAGCCGCCAGCATGGAATGCATCATTAGAGAAGACGAGAACACCGATATTCGGCGGTCTCACCCGGAGTGAGAAGCGATTCCAGCCAGGAGAACAGGCCGATTCGAGCAGCCTCTGTGACCGGTATTCTCCTTCGTCTCACGTCTTGGCCTGCCCGATCCACTCTTAGATCATCGCTGAGAGCGGGCGAAACGCCGTTCTTGAGTATCACGGACTTATGGGGTAAAAGACAGGGCTTCAGCTGCGGGAGGAGGGCAAGCCACTCGCAGATGTGTCCGTTCCCATAAAAAACGGACAGCAAGACAGCTATCCGTCATACGTACAGACAGGCAGTCCCGACTTTTCCGGCTATACCTCACCAACCCAATAGGAACACTTGACCACAGCGGAAAGTGCTTTCTGGCTATATCGGTTCCGCGTTTTCGGTTCAGACCACCCAGCGCCCGCGGTGATGTGACCCAGCCGGTGACACTCGACACCAGTCGATACGTGCCCATCAAACTCATACATGACGCGAACTGCTGTTGGACCGGTTTTCAGATCCTGACTGACTCGAACAGCCAGAGCGCGACGACCGGTGACAGGGCGAGGAGAGTACCGAGAACCACTGTGCCCAGGACTGTTCGCTGGTCGAGCGCGTCCACCGGATCAGCGTATCGCCACAGCTGGAGGCTAACAAAAGCACCAGCTACAACGACCCCACCGACGATGGCCGCTCCAAGTACGTACGAGACGGCGGCGACGACGTGTCGCAGGACCGCTGTCGTCGAGATGTCTCCGGATTCGGCCGGAATTACTTCCGGGGCCGCGTAACTTCCGACCCCTGCATAGAGCAACGGTAGCGTCATGACCGCGACGATAACAGCATACGGGAAGACCGATGTGACGGCGAGAATGAGTACAGCCGCCGTTATGGCGTACGTTCTACCGCTCAGTTCACCAAGTACTAGCGGGGGCACGAGCAGGACGACTACTGCCACGAGTGCGAACACGCAGACCGGAACGGAGTATGACTGAAACTGCTTGACCCAAGCACGCGTGGACATGTGACCCCCGTTCCGAACCCGGGAGTAAGTGTCTTCTGCCGCGGACTGCGACCCGTGCAGTCGGCCATGCCCTGCCCGTATCAGTCATGCGCTGTCTGTCTCCGTCACCTGCTCCTCCGCGTCGGCGAGTCGGGTTCCGTTTTTGCGGAGCGCGGCTTGGAACAACGTCCCATCGGGTACTGAGGTGAAGTTAACCGTTACGGCGACTGTACCCTCCCCTCGTACTGTCGCACTCCGTCGCCTGATACTGTTGGCTGTAACTACGTGAAGAGATTTGCCACCCCGGGGTGGCAAAATTCTTCACTGGCTTACAGCCGACAGTATGAGGAACGGCATAGACGAATTAGTGCTTGTGATTCGGACTGAGACCTCGGTCCCAGAGTCGAAAGTCGTCTCGCCGCGGATGGTCTGATTCGGTGCGCTAGCTATACACCCGGACACGAATAGTTCAACACACCTGTTGCTGATTCCCGGGCGACAGGATTTCTCCCGGCCAGTCAGCAAACGAGACTGTTGCATGACTCGTGTCCGGGTGTATACGGATATCCGGTCCTCGTCGAAGACGAACCGCGGCGGTGATTCTCCTGTTGTGGGTTTGTCCTCACTGGGGACAGACTCGACATGTGCAGTCCGATCTGTGAGCTTAGTCGCGTTACGGTAGACAGATATGACTGCGGTCGTGTTCTCATTGATATCTGGGAGGGCAACCGTAGCGGCGAAGGTTCCGTTCGCTCGGACGGTCGTTGAGCGCTGGACAGGGAACGGGTGCTGGGAATCGTCGCTCTGGACCCGGACTGTCACTTCACTCCGGGACTGAGAGCGGTCTGCCTACGAATCCGCTCGTCAGTTGTGGTCTGCAGGGTCAGTCGCTCACTGAGACACAGCTTTCACCGTCTTATCGAACTGGAACCGAGCTGTACCGACTACAAAATCGTTTTGAGCCAACCACAGACATTAGGTCAGTGACGCCGTTGCTCCGGCTACATGCGTGGTCGCGGTCTCGTCCTCGTTGTCGCTCTTCTAGTTGCCGGGTGTAGCGGTTTCGACACCGGTTCTGTTGGCGACCCGGCACACACGTCGTCGACCAGTCCGCCGGGTGTCGGAAACGGGGTCACCAATGCGAGCGCGCTCATTACAGCCCACGAACGCTCGTTCACCGGAACCGGCGCGGTCATTGTCACGACCAGCGCTCGTCGATCTAACGTTCCGGACGTCACTAACCGCAGTACTCGCACGACTATTCAGGCGAGCAGCGACGGAGTTACGCTGACCAGGGAACGCGTCAAGTTGCCTTCTGGGAGTCGGCGGGTCTCCACGTGGCGGGATGGTGTCCGTGGGGTACAGCGCAGTTCAGCGATCGACGGGCCGTCGATTGTCTCGCCGACACTGACGCGGTCTCGTCGCTACCGATCCGACAAACTCGGTCACTGGCTCTCGGCTGGGGAGTATTCTGTCGTTGCCACGGAAGACGGCACGCCTCGGCGATATATTCTCACTGGAACCGGCTATCAGCCTGCGGACGGGCCACTGGAAGCTGATACAGTCCAGTTCCAGGCCGAGGCCGTCGTCACTAGCGACGGACGCGTGACCGCATTTACGGCAACGCTGGTTACCGTCGTCGAAAACAAGTGGGGGAAGCAACGGCGCGTCCGATCGTTCAGCTATCGCGTCCGTGAGACGGGTGCTATTGGGGTGACCAGGCCCGAGTGGATCTCGTCGGAAACGCCAGCAGCCACGGAGGGACCGTGATGGAGCCGGGACGAGCAGAACTGGGGGTCGCCGCTGTCGTCGTTCTCGGGTTGACCGTCGGTATTGGGATGCTCGCGGCAAGCGCCACGGACCAGCCGACGGCGGGGCGGGAACCAACCCGACCGGCGACTCTCAGCCCGAGCGACGGGTTCACACAACTCCACGCCGACGGTATCACCGGCCGGAACGTGTCTGTGGGTGTTGTCGACGCAACCGGCTTCAATATGGATACGCCGGCAGTACGTGACCGCATCCGCGCGGCCCGCGCGTTCGGTGGTGGGCCCCTGCGGGAGAACGGGACCCACGGAACTGCCACAGCGGAGGTCATCGCGCGGACCGCCCCCGATGCGACCTTCTATCTCGCCCGCGTTGACGGCGTCGACAGCTACCAGCATGCTGTCCGCTGGCTCCTTGGAAAGGGGGTTGATGTCATCGTCGCACCGGTCAGTTTCTACGGGCAACCCGGCGATGGGACCGGTCCAGTCGGGCGTACCGCACAGCAGGCAACAGCAGACGGAACCGTTTTCATCGCCCCCGCGGGAAACCTTGGCCAGTCGCACTGGCGTGGAACCTACGACGAACCGACGGTTACCGATAGCACGGTCGTTTTTGCTAACGAGAGTCGGCGGGCCTTCGTCAGTGGCGGGACCGAGCTTGTCATCTGGCTGTCGTGGGACCGGGAACACGCCGCGGAGGACTATACGGTCGAGCTGTATCGGACGAACGGGACGGGGTCGCAACTGGTCGCGTTCTCACAGCCGTACCGTGGCGACGAGGCTCCCAACGAACGTATTGTCGCTGATGTCCGTCCCGGCCGATACTTCGTCGTCGTCCGCGGCCCCGCGGAGCCGACCGGCGCTCGCCTCCGTCTGGTTTCTCCGACACATGATCTCCAACACGCGCGGGCGCGAGAGAGCGTCGTTACTCCGGCCACTGCCAGAGGGGTCGTGGGCGTCGGCGCATACAATAGCCGCTTTGACCAGCTCGAACCGTACAGCTCCCACGGCCCGACCGCTGACGGACGGCTGGGTGTCGATGTTGTCGCCCCAAACCGTCGCTACGCTGGGGCGACCCCATCCGGGTTCGTCGGGACGTCGGCTGCCGCGGCATACGTCGGCGGAGCGGTCACACTGATGCTCGATGCGAACGGCGACCTCTCGCCGCGACACGTCCGGATCCTCCTCAAACTCACGGCTCGCGACGTGGGCCCCGTCGGCGTTGACTACGCTACCGGACACGGTGAGGTCGTGCCGACCAGTGCGGTCAGCGCCGCACAGAACCGGACGACGGCGGACCCGAGCAGTGGCCGGTAAAAAATCGCTTTAACCAAGCCGTACAGCTATGTGGCTCCCCCTACCAACTCCGTGTAACGTCACGTATCCATGTCGGGGCTTATCGAACAGATACAGGATCGAGGGGGGACGTCGAATGAGCAACCCCGCGTCCTCAATATCGACGACGGGGAGACTGACGACGTTCTGGACGCACTCAGCTCGGATACCGGCCGGCTACTGCTCCGGTCGCTATACGAGCGACCGGGGACGCCGTCGGAAATTGCGGCCCGGTGTGATACCTCAGTGCAGAACATCCACTACCACATCACGAACATGGAAGAGGCCGGGCTCATCGAACAGATAGACACGATCTATTCCGAGAAAGGGAACGAGATGACCGTCTACGGGCCAGCGAGCGATCCAATTGTTCTGGTCGGCGACGGCGAGTTGCAACCGCAAGTCCAGCGGTCACTCACCGACATCGCCGCTGGCTTGGGACTGCTTGGACTGGCGAGCCTCCTCGTCCAGTGGGGCGCTGAGAATCTCTTGCAGCCGCGGATGAGTGGTGTCCTTGGACCAGCGAGTCCGAACGCGTCGCCGACTGACCCAACTGGCACGCTCGCGGTCCTCGTCTTTACTGTGTTTGAGCCTGGACTCCTGTTTTTCTGTGGCTGCCTCGCTGTAATCGGGCTGGTCGCGCTACTGAGCAGTCGGTGAAGTGCTCGTTCGGAAAAGCCGCGACTGTGTGCTACAGACCTCTGAGCACGACTGTGACACCGATCACGGCGAGAAGCCCACCGACACCGAGCAGCCCGATACCGGACCCGAAGGAGCCTCCCGGATTGTTCGTCGCCGATCCGTCCGGAATAGCGCCGGTCGAAGTCGAACCTGTGGTCGTACTGGCGTCGGCTCCGTCAGTTACGATCAGCGTTCCGATCTCATCCGGGTGGCTATCTACCTCGGTCCCGCGATACAGCGATAAGTCGTAGTTTCCTGCGTCGAGACGCGTATCGAGCGCAACTTCTGACCCCGGTTCGACGACGACCTCGTCCGCTGGATCTACAGTCGAGAGCGTCTGTCCGTCGCGACCGGCTGTGTCTGTATCGAACTGCAGGGTCACACTCCCGTCACCATTGCCGTCACGAACGGTTGCGTTTATTTCGTACCCGGAGGACGGCCCACCGATGGAGACCGTTGCCGCGTCGGACGTGGAGATTTCGAGTGTCGCTGTGTTCCCCTGTCGGACCCGAACGATAGCTTGCTTGAATCCGAACGACTGGTTGTTCGATACCTCGTACTCCCGGTCGGTGCCATTGACAATTCTGACAACGCCCGTTGTCTCCGGCGCACCGGAAGTACTGTGGCCGTGGTAGTACCGGTAGTTGTAGCTCGCAGGATCCAACGTCGAGGCAAGGTCAGGTTCCTCTTCGACTACGGTCACGGTACTGTTCGCATCGACGGCATGAATCGTCTGCCTGTCGGTGCCCGCGTTCGAGGTGTTGAACTGGAGGGTGGCACGGCCGTCGCCGTTGCCGTCGGTCACGGTGACATTGTGCCGATAGTTGACTGACGGGCCGCCGATGGAGAACGTCGTCACGTTGCTGTCACCGAAGGTGACTGGGACCGCCGCGACCGCTCCCTGTTCCACTTCAGTGTACGTCTCGGAGGGTGACTGGCTGTGGACTGTTGACAGTCGATCCGGAACCGGGTCGGTACAGTTACGCTCACAGGCGACGACCCGCTCATTTCGCTGGAGGAGCTTCTCGCTGTCGTGGCGGACAGTGAGCTCGTACGTCGCATTGGCCGGCACCCTGCTCATATCGAAAACGGTGGCAAAGGTACCGTTCGAATCGACGATAGCTTCCTCCCGTCTGAGGAACGGGTTTCCACTATCTTCCGACACGATACGAACGGTAACCTGTGTCCCCTCGCTGAGCGATGTTTCACCGCGGAGGACCTGCTGTTCGGCCGCCGATAGTGGCAAGCTGTCCTCGTCGAGTTCGGCCGTCGACTGACCGACTGCGGACCCGGCCAGAGCGACCATGCCGACGACGAGAGCCATGAGAACGAGCAGTCTGACGTTCATGATCGTCTCTTTACTGTTGAGGGCTGCATGTCTGGTACGGAGGGCGATTCCAAGTCGGGGATGTGTAGATGATTGGGAACCAATGCAAATGCTTGGTACGCACAGCCGGGATTAAATACTGTAGATACCTTAAAATCGCATTGAAGCGGCGTACGTGCTGTGTAGACGGGAGACTCCCGTTCGGAAACCAGTCTGATTCTGAGCAGAAAACAATTACTATAATTATTGTAAAGTCATAGAAGCATCTTTTACTCCCGACGATGAATCCAGCCGTGATTCATCATCGCTCACGTGTTCGATTCGAACTCGTACCGGGAAGCTGTCGAACAGATCCTCGAAACGCCGGACGGCGATATTGAACCCGATGCGTTGGCCACACAGGAGATAACCGATCAACTCGAAGCCGAGGCGATTTCAACTGTGCCTCGCGCGACCACTGGAGGGAGCGGTGGGGGAATCGTTGGGATCGCGAAGGATGACTCCGCAGACCGGGTGATTGTCGGCGGACGCCAGCGCTCCCCGGCGGGGAAAGCCCTCTTCGGGAGTACGGCACAGGAAGTGATGTTGAACGCACCCTGCCCGGTTACCTTTGTCCGCGACCATAGTGACCGATGACTGATACCACTGTCACACCGATTCTAGCAGCCTCGAGAGTCCCCGAATAGCCTCGCCGTCATGCGGAAACACTTGAAAAGATTTTACACATATTCGAGTTCAACTTCATATAGATGTCTACAGCTACCATACGTGACGTCCTCCGCGGCGACGGCGACCGATTCGTCTACGTCGTCTCCGCGCTGGCCGCGCTGAACGGACTGTTGTTCGGGTTCGACACTGGCATCATCTCGGGTGCGTTCCTGTTTATCCAGGATTCGTTCGTCATGTCGCCGCTCGTTGAGGGGATCATCGTTAGCGGCGCGATGGCTGGCGCCGCGGCCGGTGCGGCCGTCGGCGGCCAACTGGCTGATCGCCTCGGTCGCCGTCGCCTCATTCTCATCGCGGCCATCGTCTTCTTCGTTGGGTCGTTCACGATGGCCGTCGCTCCGAACGTTCCCGTTCTCGTCGCCGGGCGACTGATCGACGGCGTAGCGATCGGTTTTGCTTCGATCGTTGGTCCGCTGTACATCTCGGAAATTGCCCCGCCAAAGATTCGTGGGGCGCTCACCTCGCTCAATCAGCTGATGGTAACCACGGGAATCTTGCTCTCGTATTTCGTCAACTACGCGTTCGCCGACGCTGGAGCGTGGCGCTGGATGCTCGGTGCTGGGATGGTTCCAGCTGTCGTGCTCGCAATCGGTATCCTGAAGATGCCCGAGAGCCCGCGCTGGCTCTTCGAACATGGGCGTGAAGACGAGGCCAGAGCGGTCCTCAACCGAACGCGCAACAGTGGCGTCGAAGCGGAACTCGACGAGATTGAGGAGACTGTCGAAACACAGTCCGAAACTGGCATCCGGGACCTGCTGGCACCGTGGCTCCGCCCAGCGCTGGTAGTCGGCCTTGGACTCGCCGTCTTCCAGCAGATTACCGGGATCAACGCGGTGATCTACTACGCCCCGACGATCCTGGAATCGACCGGCCTGGGAGACGTGGCCTCGATTCTTGCGACAGTCGGTATCGGGACAATAAACGTAGTAATGACAGTCGTGGCCATCGCGCTCGTCGACCGCGTCGGTCGGCGCCGGCTGCTCCTCGTCGGTGTCGGGGGCATGGTCGTGACGCTCGCCGTGCTCGGTACCGTGTTCTACCTCCCCGGATTCGGGAACGTCCTGGGTATCATCGCCACGGTCAGCCTGATGCTGTTCGTGTCGTTCTTCGCGATTGGTCTCGGACCGGTCTTCTGGCTACTGATCTCAGAAATATATCCACTCTCTGTTCGGGGGTCCGCGATGGGAGTCGTCACTGTCGCTAACTGGGGTGCGAACCTCCTCGTGTCGCTGACGTTCCCCGTGCTGACCGACGGGGTGGGGACGTCGGCGACGTTCTGGTTGTTCGGCCTCTGTAGCCTCGTCGGGCTCGTGTTCGTCCACCGCTTCGTGCCCGAGACGAAGGGACGGACGCTGGAGGCCATCGAAGACGACCTCCGACAGAACGTCTCACTGACTGACTGAGATCCGGCCGTAGAGCGAATAAGCGAGCAAACAATCACCGCGGATTTTCACAACCCGAGGCGGTCTAATGCTCCGTCGAGTCTGGGGAGCACGTCTTCGCCGAAGAACCGGACGTTCTCCAGGGCGTGAAAGGCCACGTACACGTCGCGTCGCTCCGCGAAGTACCCGTCAGAGATATCGCGGTGTCGACGATACTCATCGAAGAATGCGTCGCCGATTGACTCTAGGCGTTCGACGTACGCCAGGTCTACCTCGTCGTGGCCGAAGTAAATCGCCGGATCGAGGACGGCTCGCACGGTTCCGTCCGCTACGATGACGTTCCCGGCGTGGATATCCCCGTGGAGCAGCGTCGGTGACACCGGTTCGACAAGGCGTTTATCGAGCGTTTCCGCCAGCTGCCGAACCCGGTCGTACTCAGCGGCGGGCAGCACCCCCTCGTCTCGCGCGGCTTTTGCGTAGGGGAGCACCCGCTGCTCGCGGAAGAAGTCGATCCACGAGCCGGCCCATGGGTTCGATTGAATGTACGGACCAGAGAGGGTGTCGAACGGGAAGCCGAACGCGTCGGCAGATACGCCGTGGAGGGACGCGACGTGGCGCGCCAGATCTCGCTCGGTCCGCTCGTCGAACTGATCGTCCCCGCCGATGAACGCCATGATGAGCAATTCCGGTTCGACATGATGCACCGCTGGGACAGGGAGCGGTGTCTCACGGTCGAGATACTCGAGCATTGCCGCCTCGATACCGAGGGGCGAACCGTCGACTTTCACTGCCACATCTGGGCGGTCACTGAACGAGACGCGGTAGACCGATCCCACCCTCCCGCCATCGAGTTCCGTCGCGTTGCGGGCGTGGCTGTCGAGTACGCTTGACACGCGGTTCACCACGCCACTCGCTTCCTGTATCGTACTCGTACTCTCATCCATAGTGGCTTCTTTCGTGCCGTTCGCGGCGCGGCTTCCCAAGCGTTGGGATATATTAATATATAAACAGGTACGGTCAGGAACAGGCGCACTACCACGGTTATCAAAGTGTAATATTGAGCCGTAAGCTATTTTATAAAAATATATCTAATCAATAATGTGGGAAGAACACTGGTGTTTGCTACGACGGTAAGCCGCCACTATCAACCGAGGCAAAACAACCAGCTATCTCGCTCGCATAAACAGAAGACGAGTACCAGTAGCGTCGCACCGCCGGTAGATCGTCGGTCCACAGACCGATGGCTTCCAGCTGGCAGTATTGATATGCCCGGACAGCAGCAAGACCTGGGTATCCACGTTTAGTCTCAAGCAGACACCACCGACGGTCTACAGCTCTCGCATATGTTCGATCGCTCAGATGACGAAGATGACTTCCTGTATGAACTGGAACGGGAGTCGGAGACACGGAAGCTCGTGACGTATCTGCGGCGGAGCGAGAAGTCCTACGCCCGACGTCGCGCCGCGATAATGCTGGGGAACCTGTCGGAGATTCCGGATCCAGATGAAAAAACGCAGGTCATAGATGCACTGGTGAACGCGGTCTGGCAGGATGACGCCGAGCCGGTACGAGCGGCAGCGGTGGACGCGCTGTACCAGCGCGGTGGTGACGCGCTAGACGCGCTTTTCGACAGCATGACTGCTGGGGACCGCGCTCCGGACGCCACCAACTTTCAGAAATGGGCCGATGCAGAGCGCCCCGAGTTCCGCCTCGTCGCAGCCACCGCGATCGGCAAGCGAGGCGACGCCCAAGCGCTCCCGGCGTTGGCCGACCTGCTCACGGACGCTGATCCACGGGTCCGGGCTCGAGCAGCACGAGCCTGTGGCCGTATCGGCCACCCTCGGGTTGTCGAGCCGCTCTCTCAGCGACTCGAAGATAATCGGGAACTGGTTCAAAAGGCTGCTGCCAACGCACTCGAGAACATCGGCTCAGACCGTGCACTGAAGCGGTTGATCCCACTTACACAGTCGGACAGTCAATCACTCAGACTTGTTGCAGTCGACGGACTCGGTCAGTTTGACTCTCTCGAACCGACACTGGCGCTGATCGAGGCACTCTCCGATAACTCCAGTACCGTCCAGCGGACTGCGATGCTCTCCCTGCTCGAACTCATAACCAGCGCGTCGAAAGATGAGATGGTATCGGTTCGGAAAGCCATTGAACGGCAACTACAGCAGACTGACGCCAGTACGGTGATTCCAACACTGCGTGATATCGCACAAGAGGGTTCCCAGCGGTCGTATCAACACAACGCTCTCTGGTTGTTGAGCCGCGTGACCGAAGACGAAGACAGATCCATGGTCATCGAAATCCTGATCGAGATGCTCGACGACCCCAGCGACAAAACGGCTCGGGTGGCCGCCGGGGAACTGGCTAGACTTGGCGGTCCCGAAGTGGAGAAAGAGCTCCGTCTCTGTGTGCAGCGTGACGAGGTAAGCGACCGGGCTTCGAGATGGGCCGAACGTGTTCTGGAAAAATTAGACACAGGTGGCGAGTTGGTCCAGACGTCTGTGGATTATACGTACGTAAGCGACCCCGCAGATTACACCGAACAGAAGCGCGACGATGGAGAGTGAGTTCAATAGAGCTTTTGCCAATCAGGGAATATCATAGGACACTAGATGGTACTCCGTTGGAACTGTCGACGGTGTGAGTTTGATACCTGGGCAGCTGATACGGACACGATATCTGACACTATCACTTCACACGAGCTGAAACATCACAAAGACAACGTGATGCGAAAGGACTTCGAGGTCAACTGGGAGTGTCCGTACTGTAGCCAGACCAGCCACTCGTACGACGATACGGAGGCGATCCAGAAGTTCAAAGACCATCTGTTTGAACACGTTAAGCCGCTGATACAATCTGATGTTCACATAGCCGACACAGTCGACCGCGCTGGTGATATACTCGTCACGGCACCTGTTGGCGGTCGAGGTGCGACAAGGGCGCGTGTACACTTCACCTCACCGGCCGACTTCGCCCTGTTTGTGACCAGCCAACCGGCGGAACGAGTCCGTCTCCTCGCAGAAGAACTCAATTCCTGGCCCTCCTGGTCAGCGATTCTCACCACGAAACAACAGCCATTCGCTGATATCACGGGTATCGATCTGGAGTCTGCGCCGGTAGAAGTCGTAATACTGGATAAACGCTGTGGGCTAAAACAACTCGGCGAGACTGTTGCACGCGTCCTTGATGAGCACGAGACGAGCAGTGCGAAAGTATCAGTCGAGTTTGATATCCTGAGTGAACTGCTCACATTGTTCGACCTCAAAACTGTGTTCAAATTCGTCCACGTACTTAACGCACGACTAGAGAACGCTGACGCGCTCACCCACTACTATTTGAACCCGGACAACCATCCCGAGTCGTCGGTAAATATGCTCACGAAACTGTTCGATCTCACAATCAGCACACGTAACGGCGCGTTCGTCTCCAATTCCTGACACCCCTGGTTTCCCAGGCCGAGACCGCGTACACACTCCACCGTCTGCGAGACTCGCTCTCTGCTTGTCTCTCCGAGCTAGTTGGTATGACCATCTTTTGAGCTATCTGTACCGCTTAAGACATGGACGAGATATATATGAGATATGGCCCCGCATCGCCTTCTCCACGTCGCCCTCCTCTGTTTCGTCTGTGCCCCGCTCATCGGTGCTGTCACGCCCGCTGGCGCAGCGCCGCCGCCACGGCCGCTGTGTGACGCCTGTGGTGAATCGTTTGAGTCGACAGCCGAGTCCCACGGCGTTTCGCTCACTGTCACGCAAAGCAACGCGACCGTCTCCGTCCATCAAAACGGGAGCGCCACGTGGGTCGTCCGAAACCGACTGGCTAATCCTTCCGATTCGACCCGACTTCGGACAAACGAACGCCTCCGTACCGACATCGCCGAGCGAGCGATGTGGGACACCGAGTTCTTGCGGGCGAACGTGTCGTCCGACGGCGTCATCACGCTGCGCTACCGCGAGCCCGGCTTCGCCGAGCGCTCGTTGGGAGGGACCTCCCGGTCCGGCGAGTTTTCCGAGGCGTACGGCTACCGGAATCTTGACGGGCTCGGTGCCGACCGGCTGGTCGTCACTGCTCCTGACGGAACCAGAATCGGGTGGACCGTTCCCGGCGCAACTGTTTCAGATAACGGACGGCAAATGACGCTGACCGAACTTGAGGAGGGGAGGGTTGTCACGTTCGTCCCCCGCGACACGTCGCTCGGGCCGCTGTTGAGTCTCGTTGCGGTCGGGTCGCTTCTCGGCCCAGTGATGGCAGTAAAGACCCTCGCATACGTCACGCTCCCCGCGGCGGTGTTTACGCTTCTCGTTGGAGCCGCTGCCGGCGGGATCGCGTGGCTTGACTGGAACCTCGACCGGGTACAGGATTCTACCGACGTCGCTCTCGCTGGCATCGGCGCATTCGCGACGGCCCTGTCACTTCTCGCTGCCACAGGGATCTCGATGGTCGGCGGCGAAGCAGCGCCGCTATTCGGTGGTGGCAGTGCCCTGCTCCTGTATGGGCTCGCCCTCTCGCGGCCCAGCGTCCGCGAGCGCGTGACCTACTGCACGCTCGTCGTCGGAGCAGTGGTGAGTACAGCTATCGCCGCTGGAGTGGCTATCGCCGGGGCTCCACTGTTCGCTCAGAACGGGCTCACGCTATCGCTCCTATCTACCCTGCCGTTTCTCGGGCCCGTGTTTGGGCTTCTCCCAGTCGGATACGCAGTCGGTCACGGGAACCGCCCGCTAGCGATGAAAACGGCTGCCATTGGGTTCGTGCTTTCGATGGTTCCGTTACTGCCCGTCCTGCCAGCGCCGTTCGGACTGGGTGTGCTCTTTGTCCCTGTCGCCACTGCATACGCTGCCGTCAGTGTCCTCGTCGGCGCGCCGATCTTCATCGTGGGTGTCTCGATCGGTGTGACACCTTCCGTGCGGTAACTACCAGACTCGTACTACAGGTGGGATCTGCTTCGACACAACCTAGACGGTGCGACTATGTCGTTTGTCGGACCACAGGACGCCATCCGTGGCATGATCGAGGAGCTCGGGAGCTCTGGCGTGTTTCCGAGCCTACAGAGTCTGGGCGACTACGATGGCACTGGCGGTGGAGCGCTCGCGGAACTCACTGACCGACAGCGACTCGATGGCTTCAGTCCGAAGTCAATGAACTCGCCGCTTTCAGTACAATTGTGTTCCAAATTGTACATACCGAAACCGACCGGAACGGGTGAATCGAGGCGAACTGAAGACTGAATAGTGAAAACACCGGATACGAAGTCCCATTCAAATCCATATAGGTGGTGATTTAGACACACAGTAGTCGAAAGCAGGACTTAAATGTGGTTATATGATATCAAAAATACGCATACCCATCTATCCACTGGTCGGAAGTGCGCTCACATAAGCACTGTCTGTGTGAGGGTATTCGGGAGTATGTGTTTAGATTACGAATAAATGAGGAAGACAAGGGAAAACACAAGTTATATGTCCTCTTTCTCGTTGAATACGGAAATATCGCCAGTCATCTATCTTTATTCTGGCGCTTGTCAGCCCCTCCATGGTCCAGCACTGGCCCAGTACGACGAGGATACCCATGGAACTCATCGCGATAGTCATCCTACAGATATACTATAACATGAGTACTCTTGTTATCTTTAAGATAGCAATCGAATACAGTTAACCAATTATAAAAGTGACAGATCGATACATGTGGATTAAATATTATGTAATATATATTATTATCTGTGGATATTCACTAGATAGCTATGGCATCTTGGGAAGATCTGTCTGACATCGCGGTTCCCCAGGAGTTATGTACTTCAGATATTCTTGTGGTAGAGACAGAAAATATAGACGCACGAGACAGTGCTCCATCGATACACCCAATTTAAATACCTTAATTACGGCGCCAGTCTACATCGCCTGTTACACCGGTACTATAATATTCCTTATCACTCCTCAGAATATAAGTTTCCTGTCATGCTATGTCAGGGATTCCTGAAAAACCCTGCCGAAAGGAATGCAAGGGAGTGTGTACTGGTGATTGGTGGGCTCACTCCGTCCGTTTTCGCTCCTGAGTCGGGTGGTCACTGATATACACCTTGGTATCGTCCGGGACATCGTCAGTAACCCAGGAGTTCGCGCCGATACTGACGTGGTCGCCAACCGTGATAGCGCCGAGGACTTTGGTTCCTGCGCCGATGACAACATGATTGCCGATATCCGGGTGTCGCTTGTATCCCTTCTTCAGTCTGTGTTCGTCGCTCTCGTCGCTTTCAAAGTGCAGCGCGCCGAGTGTCACGTCTTGGTAGAGACGGACCCACTCGCCGACGGTTGTCGTCTCACCAATGACAACGCCGGTTCCATGATCGATAAAAAAGTAGTCGCCGATTTCGGCACCGGGGTGAATGTCGATACCAGTCTCCGTCTTGGCGTACTCCGTCAGCTCCCGAGCGTATTCAGCTGCGCCTGCTTCATAGAGCATATGGGCGACTCGCTGAACCAGTATCGCCAGAAACCCCGGATACGACCGGATGATTTCCATATATGTTTTCGCTGCCGGGTCGCCTTTGTACGCGGCCTCCACATCTTTTTTGAGTCGTGCTCGGATCGACGGGAGCTGGTCGATGACTTCGGCCACCGTGTCGGCTGGGTCCTCACCGGAGTATGGTCTGATACCCGAAAAAAAGAGTCCACCGAGGGTATCGAGGCTGTCTAAGACGGCGAGTTCGTCCCGAACCAGACCAGCAGCGTTCCAGCATGTCGGAAAGAACAGTCGCTTCAGGATGTCGACTTCTTGCCGCCGGTGCTCCCGCCGCGGGAACTCCATCTGTGTCTGTGTCGGGAACGGGTCGTCATCGGCATGGTACGCTTCGAACAACCGCTCGTGTGTATCGCCCGTGTAGCTGTATTCCATATGTAGGCCTTGGTCCGTAGCCTCTTAGTTGTGAAAGCATGCGTGTTGGACATACGGACTTTCCCCTCCTGTCTGCTGACAGAATCCAAGACTCGGCTATCGATGCAGCAGGGATAGTTATTTGATTATGCGCTGTCAGGGAGTACATATGAACGGCGAATGTTACTTCTGTCACGGCATCGTCTCGGCTTCGGAAACGGGCCATATCTGGCTGAACGACCACGGAAGTCACGACGTGTATCTTCACGAACAGTGTGCAACAGGATACAACGTCATTGAGGAAAGCGGCGGGCCGACAAGCGAACTTCAAATAACCTGTCCGGAGTGTGGCGAAGTCGAGACGCAGTAACTGTGGTCTGTGCTACCCCCAGCGGACACTACTTTCGATTGCGGTGGCTTTCTGCACTGATCAGTTCATGAGCCAACATCGGGGCCCTCCGAGTGCTTTGCGGTGGAACGGCGCTAAACGGACGCTTGCAGCCTTCGTGTTCATACCGCAGCGCCCCACCTGCTTGCAGAAACGGGCTGACCTCTGGACACGGAGTCGAATCGTCCGCCGGTTGTCTCTGGATTGACGACCGCGTCTCACTTGCACACTGTGAAACTCAAAATGTAGCTGTATTGGAAGCAACTCGAAAATATCAGGTCTCGCTCTGAGACACGGACATCGTCACAACGACACTTAAATAGTAATATATCTTATCTATTTGTACGGCAACTCCCACACTATGGAAGAGTGACGGTCACACCCGACTGAAGGCTTGCGGCCTTGACTGTGTTGTACATCAACATCGCGATCGTGAGTGGTCCGACACCGCCCGGGACCGGCGTGATAGCGTCTGCCGTCTCTTTCGCGCTCTCGAAGTCAACGTCACCAACGAGTTTGTATCCCTTGTCAGTGTCTGCGTCTACGCGGTTGATACCCACATCGATGACTGTCGCGCCCTCGGAGAGCATTGACCCGTCTATCATTTCAGGGACACCGGCGGCAGCGATGACGATGTCGGCGTTCCGTGTCTTCGTCGCCAGGTCCGCCGTCCGGGAGTGACACACCGTCGTCGTCGCATTCCCGCCCTCGCCGTACTGGATGAGAAGGTTCGCCATCGGTTTCCCGACGATATCCGAGCGGCCAACCACGACAACGTCTTTCCCTTCTGTGTCGATGCCGGAGTTCGACAGTATCTTTTGGATCCCGTGTGGTGTACAGGGCTTGTAACGGGCGTTTCCCGCAACCAGTCGACCGACGTTCTCCGGATGGAACCCGTCGACATCTTTCATCGGGTCGATCCGTTCGAGGACGCGGCGCTTGCTCACGTGGTCGGGGACAGGCATCTGCACGAGAATGCCGTGAACTGCCGGGTCGTCGTTTAACGCGTCGATAGTCTCAAACAGTGTCTCGGCCGACTCGTCCGGACTGAGTTCCCGGTGGAACCCGTTGATGCCGATCTCGCCACAGGCCTGCTGTTTCATTGAGACGTACGTCTCGCTCGCCCCGTCGTCACTCATCAGGACCGTTGCTAGCCCCGGTGTCACGCCCTCACTGGCGAGTGTTTCTGCGCACGTCGTTACGTCCGCCGTGATACGGTCCGCGATTTCGTTCCCGTCGATTATCGTTGTCATTGTTTCTGTGGGACAGCGCTCCCTCCTCGTCTCGGAGTCTGCCCGCATAGTCGATGATGGGGAATAGTCCCCCCATTGAAGTGCCCACAGGGATTTGTCCAGATATCTTCCGGATTTCATCGACATATCGTCAGTGTACTGGCGAGCTTTCGAGGGCACGGAAGGTTTTTGTCGAGACCTGTGCTTGTTCTACACACCCATACTGAGGGGACGATCACCCTCACTGAGGAGAGTGTGTTATGACTGATATCCGAATCGTCACCGACGAGGAATCGTTTGTCGAGACTGCGGAGGCAGCCAGGCAAGGGGCTCGAATCCCGGTCGAAGCACGGGTTACGGTCCCAGACCCGTTCGAAGCGTACCGGCGCGCCCGAGACAGCGACACAGACGGGTTTTATTTTGAAACGACCGGTGGACAGCCGGGCTGGGGGTACTTCGGTGTCGACCCTGTCGAGAAAATCGAAGTACGTCCGGAAGCAGAGAGCGAGCAGCGTAGTCCGAGCATCGAGGCTATCGAGGCGGTGCTTGACCGCGAACAGCTGGCCCGTGGGGACTGTGCCGTTCCGTATCCCTGCGGTGCGTTCGGCTGGCTATCCTACGATGTCGCCCGCGAACTGGAGGATCTCCCGGCCACGACAGCCGCAGACGGACTCCCGCGACTCCAGTTGGGTGTGTTCGACCGCGTCGTCGCCTGGGAGGAACCACACGACGGCGATGTCGAGGTCCACGTGACGGCGTGTCCAGTCGTCGATGGGGCACCCGCTGAAGCGTACGAGGAAGGTCGCCGGGAGGCGCTATCGCTTGCGGAGGCCGCGCTGCACGGCGAGCGACACGTTCAGTCCCAGCCGACCGCTGCGACTCAGGCGACGTTTGAGAGCGAGTGCGGTGAGGCGGCCTTCGCGGATCGAGTTCGGCAGATCAAGCAGCACGTCAGAGACGGGGACACGTTTCAGACAAACGTCTCGCACAGGCTGACTGCGCCGGCAGCCGTCCACCCTGTCAACACCTTTGATGCTGTGCGGCGAGTGAACCCGGCCCCGTACTCGGCTCTGCTGGAGTTCCCCGGTGTCGACCTCGTTAGCGCCAGCCCAGAACTGTTGCTTGACGTCGACGGCGACCAGTTGCTCACGGAGCCTATTGCCGGGACGCGCCCGCGGGGAGCAACACCGGCGGAAGACGAGGAACTGGAACGAGACCTCTGCAGCGACGAGAAGGAGCGCGCGGAGCACGCAATGCTAGTTGACCTCGAACGGAACGACCTTGGGAAGGTGAGCGAGTACGGGACTGTAGAGGTCGACGAGTACCGCCGCGTCGACAGGTATTCGGAGGTGATGCACCTCGTCTCGCTCGTCGAAGGGAAGCGGCGTGACGACGTGAGCATCGCTGACGCAGTCGCGGCCGTGTTCCCTGGCGGGACGATTACCGGCGCGCCGAAGCCACGGACAATGGAGATAATCGACGAGGTGGAGGCGACACGACGGGGCCCATACACCGGGAGTATTGGAGTCTTCGGGTTCGATGACCGGGCGACGCTGAATATCACTATCAGGACGCTGGTCCACTACGACGGTGAGTATCGGCTCCGCGTCGGGAGTGGGATCGTCCACGACTCCGTCCCCGAAGCGGAATACCGGGAGACGCTGGACAAGGCTCGGGCGCTCGTCACCGCGGTCGACGAGGCGCTCGGGGAACAGGGGTCGTTTGCGGTCGAATCGGCCACCGAACCGATGGGAGGTGTGCGGTGATACTCATCATCGACAACTACGACTCCTTTGCCTACAACCTCGTCCAGTACGTCGGCGAGTTCGACGAGGTCACTGTCCGTCGCAACGACGCCATCGACGTCGCGGGGATACGTGACCTCGACCCGGACGGGATTGTCGTCTCTCCCGGGCCGGGTACGCCAGCAGAGGCTGGCGTTTCAATCGACATCTTCGCCGAGACCACGTATCCAGCGCTCGGCGTCTGTCTGGGCCACCAGGCGCTCTGTGCTGCCCACGGAACCCCCGTCGGACACGCACCGGACGTGGTACACGGGAAGCCGTCTGAGGTCCGCCACGACGGGATGGGCCTGTACGACGGTGTCGATGACCCCTTCGAAGTTGGCCGCTACCACTCGCTAGCCGTCGAGGGTGCGGACTTGCCGGACACGCTCCAGGAGACGGCCCACACGAACGACGAGACGGGCGTTGTGATGGGCGTCAAGCATGTCGACCGGCCACACGTCGGCGTCCAGTTCCATCCGGAGAGCATCCTCACCGACGCCGGGAAGCGTATCATCGAGAATTTCTGTACCACGATTGCCACGGCCTGACAGCTGTACCGCCATGTGACGGCTTACTCCTCCTCGGGCGGATCGATGTCGTGGTGTGACTGGATATTCGGAAGCTTCTTGAGAGTGTGTCTGACAACCGACGAGTGTCCCTGCTCGTGCCGGAACCATGTCACGGTCACTCCGCCAATCGCAACGAGGGAGATGATCGCGAAGGGACCACCGGTGAGGACAGCCAGCGCCTGCAGCGTCTCAGCGCCACCGACGAGCAGTATCGAGACGGCGACTGCTCCCTGGAAGACGCCCCAGAAAACGATGTGTGTTGTCGAGGGAGCCAGCTCCTGTCGCGTCGCCAGAATCGAGACGACGAGCGTCGACGTGTCTGCTGAGGTGGTTATGAACACGACGATGAGGGCGAGAAACAGGAACATCAGGAGCTGTCCAAGGGGAAGCGATGCGAACAGTGGGAATCCGGCGACGGCCTCTGACCCACCCCGCTGGGCGATTACAGCGAGGATATCGGCCTGTCCCGTGTGCTGGACGAACAGCGACGTGCCACCGAGCAGCAGGAACCAGACAATCGTCGCCGCCGATGTCGCGATTACACTGGTGAAAACAACGGTTCTGACGCGCCGACCGCGGGAGAGCGCGGCGATGAACAGCCCCGCGAACGGGGCCCAGGAGAACCACCATGACCAGTTCCAGACAGTCCACTCAGCAACCCACCGACCACCCGTGTACAGGCTCAGCGGGACGAACTCCGCGGCGTACGCTCCGAGTGCTTGCGTGCCTTGCCGGAGCACGAACGAGCGCGGGCCGACAGCGACGACGAGGAGCGCGAACAGCCCGAACAGGACAATATTGAGAACGGCGATGCGTCGGATGCCACGGTGGATTCCGGTCACGCTTGAGACGACGAAAATCAGCGTCAGCCCCCCGACGAACAGTACCGGGCCGACATCGCCGGCCGCGACACCCCACTGGTAGTTGATACCGGCGAGGAACTGTTCGCTCACCAGCGCGACTGAGGTTGCGATGCCGCCGATAGTGGCGAAGACGGCCAGGGTATCGACCAGCTTGCTCCACACTGAGTCGAGTCCGTCGACGCCGAGAATCGGTGCAAGAACAGTCGAGACGCGAAGCGGAGCCCCGCGCCTGAAGACGAAGTACGCTATCGGTATCCCGATGACGGCGTAGGCGCTCCAGGCGGAGACGCCCCAGTGAAAGAGGCTGTACACCAGCGCGCCGTCGATTGCGCCCGTCGACTGTGGTGTGGCGCCGACGTACGGCGGCGGGTTGCTGTAGTGAAACAGGGCCTCGGCCGGACCCCAGAACACCAGTCCGGCCGCGATTCCAGCGGTGAACACGAGCGTGAAGTACGTCGGGTACGTGTAGCTGGGCTCGGTGTCCGTGCCGCCGAGCTTGATGTCGCCCCAGGGACCTAACAGTAGAAGCAGGCAGTAACAGACGGAAAGAAGGACGACAGCGAGAAACAGCGGCCCGGCGTCACGAAGCACTGTGGCCGCGGCGACATCGACGACGTTTGTCGTCCGCACTGGGAACGCGACCTGAAATCCGAAGAATAGCGCGAACACGAGCACCGGGAACCCGAGTATCGCTGGCTCGTGCTGTGTGACGAACTCGCGGACGGCCCGCCGAACGCTGGTCTGGCGGACTCGCAAGAGGATATCGGCCGCCGTCGGCTCTGTCTCATCCTCGGAGTAGGGGAGCAGTGCGATGTAGCTCAACCCGGAACTGAAAAACACGAGCGAGATAGCAAGCCACGCTGGCCCGGTCACGGCTTCGCCGACGAACGTCGGAAAGAAGAATCCCGCGAGGACGAGCGCGCCGGAGGCGGCACACAGCGGTACCAGTAGCCGGGCGACGGTTTCCTCGATGCCACTGGCTTCTGACGTGGCCATATTTACTGTTCAGTATCGAATACGTATATTACTACCCCACAGTGCGTCCCGTGGTGGTTGTCTGGATGCCGCTGGGGTTGCCGTCCTACTCCGGAATATCTGCTTCACTCGGGCCAGCGTCAGTCTCTGACTCAGCCCCGCTGAACAGCAACTCAGACGATTCGTGGCCGAGCACTGACTGTCCCAGGAGTCGGCCGCCGATAGACCGCGGGTTTATGACCTCGTCGGCACCGACGGCGCGGAACTTTCCGACGTGCTTCTGGGCCGTCGCCGCCGCCACCGTCCGAACGTCCGGATTGACGTTTTTCGTTGCGATGACGGCGAGCACGTCGCGCGCGTCGTCGTTACTGCCGACGACGACACCGTTTGCAGTCCCGACACGCGCGTCTTCGAGAACAGCCTCGTCAGTCGGATCACCGGTTAGTAGGTTCAGGTCCCGTCCCTGCAGCGTCGCGACGGTTTCCTCGTCCGGTGTGACGATGACGACTTCCGTCTCGTCGGCCAGTTCGTCGATGAGCGATTCCGTGACGTCTCCGTACCCGAGAACTACGATGTGGTTCTCCAGGAGTGTGAGTTCTGATGCAGTCATAACTCCGAAGGCTGTCGCCATTCTGGATTCGATGGCTGGGCCGATGAGTGCGCCGACGGCGACGGTGAACGCACCGGTCCCGAACAGAATAATTGAGAGAGAGAACCACCGCGCCTGTGCCGTCGTCGGCGTGATATCCCCGTAGCCGACCGTTGCGATGGTGACGATAACGTAGTACACCGCGTCGCCCCAACTGTTGAGTTCGAGGAACTGGTTCCGCAGGCCGTACGCGCCGACAGTCCCGTACAGAATGACACCGAAGATCGCCGATAGCGACGCTATCTGTATCGGCGAGAGGTCGAGTGACTGGTCAAACCGGTTCCGGTTTCGGATGAGGAGGGGGTACGTGAGCACCGTCACTAGCAGTAGCGGGATGTCCGTTGTCTGGAACGTCGCCAGCGGCAGGAGTACCAGTCCGAAGAGGACGATGGTGGCCACGCGCCACGCGATTTGCTTGCGCCGGTGTAGCCCGACAGTCACGAGTCCAAGGACGAACGCAAATAAGACACCACCAAAGCGTGCAAACCCCAGCGGCACGTCGACGGCCGCCGTGAGCGGTCCCTCGAGCGTCAGCGTTGCCTGACTGAGGTTCGAGAGCCCTGTTATGAACGCGAGAATCGTGATGATACCGGTCAGAACTACAGTCGGTTTGGCCCCGGAGAACTCGTCCCAGTCGATGAACGGAATACGGTCAGCTGGATAGAACATCTCCTCCAGCGCTGATTCCGACGAGTCCTCTTGTGTGCCACCCATTATCACAGTATTGTCGAACTCGATATAAAAAACACGCGACGGAGTGACACCGCGTTGGGACGGGGGACTCAAGAGATGGGGCGGTGTACTACTGTCATGATGCCTCGATTAGTGGTGCCCAGACGCAGATATCCCCTCGCATGGCCGGCAGACACGAACCGACTCGACAGACGGAGTGGTGAGCGATGAACGCAGCCGTCCTGTTCGGGGTCGGGACGATGATCGCCTGGGGGTTCTGGATAGCCTTCGGCAGCGTCGCGTCGAACGCGATGGACCCAGAGACAGCCGCTTTCGTCTCCTACGCGACTGCCGCAGTCGTCACCGGCGTCTACGTCCTGGCCTCCGACGCCTCTCTCGCCGTCACAAACCGCGGACTGTTGTTCGCGGGAGCAGCCGGAATCGCAGCCGCCGTCGGCGTCGTCTCGACGTTTATCGGTGTGACCGTGGGGCCGACGTCGGTGGTGTCCACTATCGGCGGGATGTACTTCATCACTGCCGCCGTCATCAGCGCGATCGCGTTTGGGGAGTCGCTGTCTATAGCGAAAGTCGCTGGTATCGGACTGGCGCTGACTGCGATTGTCGTCATCAACCAGTGAACAGCCACTGACTCTCTCGGCATTGTCCCGGCGACACAACACGTAACCAAACTGGAACGATGTGCCAGTCAGCAGCGGGACAACCGGGATTTATGGGAAGGGGTCGGGTAAGGCTGCACATGAAGCGAACAATAAGCACCAACGACGCTCCAGCCGCGGTCGGCGCGTACAGTCAGGCAACCACAAACGGCGACATCCTCATTACTGCCGGGCAACTGCCGTTGACGACCGACGGTGAGTTGCTCGACGACGAGTCCGTCGCCGACCAGACGCGGCAGTGCCTCAGGAACGTCGAGGCGATACTGGAATCCGAGGGGCTCTCGCTGGACAACGTGCTCAAGACCACTGTCTTCCTCGACGACATCGACGACTTCGACGCGTTCAACGAGGCCTACAGCGAGTTCTTCGAGTCCGAGCCGCCCGCGCGGAGCGCTATCGGCGCGGGAGCGGTTCCGAAAGGCGCAGCCGTCGAAATCGAAGCCATCGCGACCACTGAGTAACGACCGGACGCAGTTCTAACTGCGCCCTACCGAAGCTCCATCTGTTCGGCTCGGTCGGCGGCGAGGGCAGTGAGTTCCTCGACGCTACTTTCGGAGCGATCAGCGAGGACACGCAACAACATCCCGAGCTGTATCGCCGCCGCCTCGCGGAGTTCTGCTGCCTCCTCGGTGTCGTTGCCGAGGTAGTACTCGTGGCGACCGTCCTCGTGAATTATTCCTGTGTACACCGAGCGAAGGTCGTCCTCGGTGAGTGCGGCCGACGCCTCCGACTTGACTTCCTCGAATCGCGGGTTCATAGGTACGAATACCGCTTCGAGATGGAACGTCATTGTTGCAGCGGTACAGCCGCGACGGTGCACGGGCTATCGTTTCAGTATCACCACACGTTGAAAACTGATCGCCATCCAGACCGTGTCCCGGGACGACGGCTCCGCTCACGGTCGGGGTTTTTGGTCTTTCAGCACGTCCACCGAGGTATGACACACGAAAACAACGCCATCGGCCATTCGACGGTTGTCCGTGTTTCCACGGACAGTCGCGTGGCCCACAGCGAGCGGGTCCTTACCGCGGCCCGGGACGCGGCGGACTCGGTTCCGGTAGTCCGGACTGGACCCACCGGTATCACAGCCGAGACCCCGCTGGTGATGGCGACGATAGACGGACAGACGGCGTTTTACGCCAACCCGTCGCCGTCAGTTGCTCGGGATGTGGTTACCGAACTGGAAAGTGGGACAGTGCCAACAACCGATGCAGACGCAGTCACCGAGCACGACCCCGAGACCATGTCGCTCCCGGTTCCGGATACTGGGCCACTCTCGGTCGGTCGCCGCTCACTCCTTGGACCCTGTGGCTGGATTAACCCAGTGGCAGCGTCCGACTGGTCGTTCGTTTCGCCGGAACAAACGGCTGGCGAAGTGACCGAGTCAGGACTACTCGGGCGCGGTCGTGGAGACGCAGCCACAGATGGCCCTGTCGTCGATGTCTGGGAAACAACCAGAGAGACAGCCGGTGACGCAGTCGTCGTCTGTAACGCCAACGATGCGACCGATCTACCGACAGGCGATGAAACGCTCCTTGCCGGAACACCGATGGCAGTTCTCGACGGAATCGCGGCGGTGGCGGAGTACGTCGATGCCAGCGATGCCGTCGTATACCTCAACGAAACCCAGACAGCGCTACACAAGCAGATTCAGGAGGCCATCGATGCGGCGGCCGACACCCTCCCAGTTGTCCCACAACTGGTTGCCGGACCTGACGAGTTCCGAGCGAGCGAGCCCACGGCGGCACTCGAAGCACTCGAAGGAGCTGACCGCGTCGAACCCCGTCTCCAGCCCCCTTCGCCGGCTAAACGCGGACTCTACGGGCGGCCGACAGTCATCCATACCCCGCGGACGTTCGCGCACGTCCAGCGGGCCATCGCCGACCCGGACAGCATCGACACCGACGCTGCTGACCCGGGCACTCGGGTCGTTACCGTCACCGGTGATGTGGCCGACCCCGCAACGGTTGAGCTCGGGTCCAGTAGTAGCCTTGCGGTAGCCCGCGAGGCGGTCGAAATGGACAGGACGTTCAAGATGGCCTGTGTCGGTGGCGTGCTTGGCGGCATCACATGTTCCCTCGACATCGGACCGTCCGCCCAGTCACTTCGGGCGGCTGAGCTCGGAACCGATGGCGTCGTCGAACTGTTCCACAGCGACCGCTGCGCTGTCGAGACAGTCGGCCAGCGCGCCCGGTTCGCGTCAACCGAGAACAGTGGCCGGTGTGTCCCCGGCCGTGAGGGGACGAAACAGCTCGCCGAACTCCTGCGAGATATCTACCAGGGCTCGTTCGAGAGTGACAAGATCCGCGAACTCGCCAGGGTGATGCGCCGGTCGAGCAACTGCCAGATCGGGGCGCACGCCCCGCGGCCGGTGACCACTGCTATCGACGAATTCGAGCCCGAATTCCGCGCACACACGAACGGCCGCTGTCCCAGCGGCACCTGTACGGAGAAACTATGAGCACTGACAATACGATTCCGCACGTTCCCGACCTACACGACCCGCAGCCAGAGACATCCGTTACCCGCGAGTTCGAGACTGGAACAGCTAACGACCCGGACGTAGGGACCGACGAGGATGAACCGACAACGCTGACTGTCGACGGCGAACCGGTCACCGTCGCGCCGGGGTCCACTATCATCGACGCTCTGCAGGACCTGGATGACGACATCGTCAGCGTCGACCCCGGTGCAGAAGGTGTCGAAGACGACGCTGACGTGCCAGCACTGTGCTACTACGACCGGGACGGCGATTGCAGCGACGAAATCGGGCCACGGAGCGAGTGCCGCACCTGCATGGTCGAGACGGAGGAACACGGACTCGTCCCGTCCTGTTCCTATCCAGCAGCGGACGGCCTCACAGTATCGACGGACACGCCCGACGCGAAGGAAGCCCGTAGCGTCAATCTCGATCTGGTCCTGTCGAATCACAACCTCCGGTGTACGACCTGCAACGGCAACGGTCGGTGTGAACTGCAGGACGCAGCCATCAGCGAGGACGTGGATCATCCGCGGTACGGCGTCTTCGATGAACGTGACGAGTACGAACCTATCGACGATACGTCGTCATTCATCCAGATTGACCGCAACAAGTGCATTCTCTGCAACCGCTGTGTCGACGCCTGCAACGACGTGCAGGTCGAGGGTGTGCTACGCGTTGAGGGACACGGCGAGGACACTCGCATTGGCTTTCAGTCCGACGCCGAGACGATGGACGACTCGGAGTGTGTCTCCTGTGGGCACTGCGCGACAGTGTGCCCGACTGGCTCGCTGACCGAAAAGGGAATTGACGGTGCTGCGACGCTCCCGCTCCCGGGATTCACACAGCGCAACTCGATTGGCGAGGTCATCGAACACGAAGACGCCGAAACCATCGATGACACCAGTGCACCAAACCGTGCATTCGAACCGGGTGACCACAGAGCAGATACGAAGACCGGCCTCGCCAAGTTCGCATCGAAAGCCAAGCGCCGGGCCGGCGACGTCGCCAAGGACTACGGAAAGAAAGCGTTCCTTGCCGGCGAACATACTGCCGAGAGCATTGCAGCGAACACGATGCCTGAGGGGAGGCTGTTCGATATTGCGGACAAGGTCAGCGACTATCGCCTGTCCAAGATTGATAAGGAGGAAACGACCTGCGGGTTCTGTGCTGTCGGCTGTCGGTTCGAGATGTGGGGAAAGGACGGTGATTCATTGGGTGTCGTCCCAGTCGATGACCCCGACGACGCGCCCGCAAACAACTTCTCGACCTGCGTGAAAGGGAAGTTCGGCCACGAGTTCGCAAACAGTAAGCAGCGGCTAACCGAGCCGCTTGTTCGTACCGAGGACGGCGAACTCGAACCGACGAGCTGGGACGAGGCGCTTGAGTACGTCGCCAAGCGTCTCTCCGAAATTCAGGACGAACACGGTGTCGATTCGGTCGGCTGTCTGGCTTCCTCGAAAGGGAGCAACGAGGAGGCATATCTCGTCCAGAAGTTCGCACGGCAAGTGCTCGGAACGAAAAATATCGACAACTGCGCACGTCTCTGTCACTCTTCGACGGTCGCCGCGCTCCAGCAAACGCTTGGCTACGGCGCGATGACCAACCGCATCAACGAGGACATCGGCGAAGCCGACGCCTACCTCATCAGCGGCTCGAACACGACCGAGTCACACCCAGTACTGGCAACTCGCATCAAACAGAACGTCCGGGAGGGAGCTGATCTTGTCGTGTTCGATCCGCGGAAGGTCGGTATTGCCGAACACGCTGATCAGTACACCCGAACCAACCCCGGCTACGACGTGGCCTGGCTCAACGGCCTGATTCGGTACATAATTGAGCACGACCTCCACGACGAGGCCTTCATCGAGCGCAACACGAAGAACTTCGAGAAAGTCAGAGAGAAGGTCCAGGCGTTCACGCCGGAGAAAGTCGAGGAACTTGCTGGCGTCTCGCCTGACGAACTCGCTTCGGCCGCCGAGACGCTCGCCGACGCGGACAGCGTCGTGTTCGGCTGGGCAATGGGGATGACCCAGCAGAGCCACGGCACGGAGAACCTCATCGCGATGGCTGACCTCGCGCTTGTCCTCGGACAGGTCGGCAAACCCGGCGCGGGCCTCTCGCCGTTCCGCGGACAGAACAACGTCCAGGGCGGGGGCGGCGACATGGGAACGCTTCCCGGAAGTCTCCCGGGATATCAGGACCCGGCAGACGAGGAGGTTGGCGAGAAGTTCGCCGACGTGTGGGGCGAACGGCCGCCCGAGGAACCCGGGCTCAAAGTCCCCGAGATGCTCGCCGAAGCCCACGAGGGGAACCTTCGGGGAATGTATGTCGTCGGTGAGAACCCTGCCCTCTCCGAGCCGGATATCCAGCACGCAGCGGAGGCTCTGGAAGACCTGGAGTTCATGGTCGTTCAGGATATCTTCATGACCGAGACGGCGGAGTACGCCGACGTGGTGCTGCCGGCGGCGACCTCCCCGGAGAAACACGGAACGTTCACCAACACGGAGCGGCGTATCCAGCGGGTCCGGCCGACGTCAGACCCGCCGGGAGAGGCTCGCCAGGACTGGGAGATCACGCAGGCGCTGGCCCGTCGGCTGGGCTACGACTGGGACTACGACCATCCGCGGGAGGTCATGGACGAGATCAACTCGCTGGCCCCCATCTACGGCGGTGTCACGTACGACCGCCTCGAAGCGGGTTCGGAACACGGCCTGCAGTGGCCCTGCTGGGACGAGGACCACGAGGGCACGCCGTATCTCTACGACTACGAGGACGGCAATTTCAACTTCGAGGACGGGAAGGCGCGCTTCGTCCCGGCCGACGGCGGCCATCCCGGCGAGATTCCGGACGAGGAGTACCCGCTGACGCTCACCTCTGGTCGGGTGCTGTATCACTGGCACACGGGCCAGATCACCCGCCGCGTCGAAGGGCTGATGAGCCATGTCGGCGAGAGTTTCGTCGAGGTACACCCAGAGACCGCCGAGAAGCTCGGCATCGACGACAGCGAGTATGTCCGCGTCGAGTCCCGGCGGGGCGACATCGTCGTCAAGACGCAGGTCACCGACCGCGTTGGTCCGGGAACGCTGTTTATCCCGATGCACTTTGCCGCCGGAGCGGTCAACAAACTCACCGGCGAGACGTTCGACCCGACAGCCGGTATCCCCGAGTACAAAGTATCCAGCGTCCGCGTCCAGCCGCTCGGTCCCGAAACTGATGAAACGGTGCTCCGGACGCCCGATGCCGGCCGGGGGTCGGCACCTGGCGACGACTGAGTCGTCGGACCCCTCTACGCACCGGTACCCCCTTCGGGAAGCAGTCCACAACCACGGTGGTTGATCGTCGCTGTGTGACTCGTTACCTGACACAGAGCTTTTACGGCTGACTCACCTTCATTGTAGCAATGGATTCGCGGGAACAGGAGATCGGATCTCAGCACAGCCCCAGAAGCGAACCGACGACCGAGGACGACTTCGATGAGGAGAAGGCGCGACACGGCGCACGGCTCCTGCTCGAAGCTGTCGGCCGTGACCCCGACGCGGCTGGCATTTCGGACACGTGGAGCCGACGTGTTCCGGAAATGCTGGAAACGCTGACCGAAGGGTCGCGCACAGAGTCGAAGCCGGTGATGCGGACGTTCGAGTCCGAAACGGATGGGCTCATCGTCAAAACCGGGATTCCACTGTATAGTATGTGCGAACACCACATGCTCCCGTTCAAAGGCGTCGCCCACGTCGCCTACTGCCCTGGCGAGGAGATGGTCGGCCTCTCGAAGCTCATCCGCTACGTCCGGTGGCAATCCCGCCAGCTGACAACGCAAGAGACGCTGACACGCGACATCGCGACCGGGCTGGCAGACGAACTGGACGCGCACGGGGTCGCTGTCGAGGTGACTGCAACGCACATGTGTGAGGTAATGCGGGGCGTCGAAGCGGAAACGGAAACGACGACAAGAGAACGGGTCGGGACGTTCACTGAGTCCGACCGCGACCAGTTCTCGGAGTCGATCCGGCGCAGTTCCGCGGCTGGCGGCACGCACTGAAATCGTCAGAGGAAACAGTCGAGATGCTGATTTCTTCATCCGACTCCACCAGCGGCGCGGAGCGATGAACAAGAGCAGATCGTGGTTTCTAGAGGGGCTGACTGTAGCGGGCTCACGCGTCTGGTTGCAACTCAATGTATCGGAATAGTTAGGAAACGAGCCGACTCACTTGCAACCCACCGTGTGGAGTTCCGACGGGGGACTCGTCTACCGGGCTATCGGATCGAGGGATCATCTCCTCCCAGCTACGCCACTGAAATAGGTCTAAACGAAAAGCAGCGCGAGTTCCCCGCCCCACCGTGGGCGGGGGTGAAGCGC
>JBDGPY010000064.1:0-49110 GCA_042219425.1 Haloarcula sp.
TTTCGTTTGATTCTGTCGATATTCGTTTGTATACGCTCTATATCCCGTAAACGTGGTACCCACAGGTTCGGAGGATGGGGCTATAATGTACAGGTTTCGGAATTAAATAGGTTGAAAGAATCGTCTGCGGAAGTCCGAGAATGTGCTCTGTAATTCCTCTGGATAGCATTCACGAACACCGGAAGAGATCGCTGTTCAGGCCAGTACCGTGCGGGCGAAGGGCGAGCCCGGCGGAGAACCGAAGCCGTTAGTCAGGCGGGTCGAGGCCGTAGTTCTTCTTCGCCAGCGTGAGGACCCAATCGCCATGACCGCCGGCTCGTCGGCGACCTCGCTGTCCATCCAGTTATACGGGATGTCCACCAACCGCTAGCAGTTGTAGAGGACAGCATCGACTGAATTTGTACCGCGTGGCAGGCGTGAATCAACGGGATCGTTCACTTTTCCTGAACAGTCGGTGTAACGGATGTACTGATGTTATTCTCGTCGACTCGCGTGTAGAGTCAACCATCGAGAAGGGTAATATCCAGCGTCTAATGCGTCTTCTCCCTCCTCGTCGAAACTATATCCAATCTTATACTTTTTAGCGACTGATCGCGTTTTGTCCCATTATAGTGAACAAGTGCGCTACTATATGGGACTGGCCCAACAGACGGTTGAACTAGCATTCGGGAAATAGAAACACAGCTGAACAGTACAAGTATAGCAACACAAAGCATAATATCCAGCCGGCAGAGTGTACAGTATGGAAATCGACAGACTCACAGCTGACTTCGATCACCGGGACTGGCAAGACCGGACCGAGACAGACAGCCCGATCCGGTTCGCGATGGTCGGTGTCGGCTGGTGGACCACGGAACAGGCGATGCCCGCCGTCGCCGCAGGCGACCTCTGTGAGACGACCGTGCTGGTCAGTGGCGCCCGGGAGAAAGCGGCCGACGTGGCGGCCGATTCGGCGACAGTCGAACACGCGCTCACGTACGACGAGTTCCACGAGGGGGTTGCGAGCGACGCGTACGACGCCGTCTACGTCGTCACACCGAACGCCCGACATCTTCCGTTCGTTGAAACGGCCGCGGAACTGGGCAAGGCGATACTCTGTGAGAAACCGATGGAAGCGACCATCGAGCGCGCCGAGCAGATGATCGAAGTGTGTGACGACCACGACGCGACGCTGATGATTGCCTACCGGATGCACACCGAACCCGCAGTCCGGCGGGCAAAGGATCTAATCGACGAGGGGTACATCGGCGAGCCACTGTTCATCCACGGCAACATGTCCGAACCAATCCTTGACCTCGTTCCTGACCCCGACCAGTGGCGGCTGGACTGGGAGCTGTCGGGCGGCTGTGCTGTGATGGACATCGGGCTGTACCCGCTGAACACGAGCCGGTTCCTGCTCGATGCAGACCCCGTCCGGGTTCGGGGTACAGTCGCCTCCGTCCAGGAGGAGTTCGACGACGTGCCCGACGAACATGGCGCGTTCCAGATGGATTTCCCCGGCCACACGTACGCGGTGTGTACCGCCAGTCAGAACGCCCACCTCGACAGCCACATCTCGGTGCTGGGAACCTCTGGGAAGGTCCGCGTTGAGCCCGCGTTCTACCCGTGGGACGACCGTGCGCTCCAGCTCTCCCACGGTGGGACGACGGTCGATATCGACTTCGAGCAGATTGACCAGATGGAAGAGGAGTTCGAATACTTCGCCCACTGCCTGCTGACCGACACCGAACCCTACGCCGACGGCGAGCACGGCCTCGTCGACATCAGGACGATCAAAGCCGTCTATGAGGCGTCAGAGACGGAATCGACGGTGTCGCTGGACTAACACCGGGCACCAAGGTTTTTGTCAGGGCCGGTCACACAACCGAGTATGGTCCATTCGACATGGGGTGACTGGTTCGTCCGCGATGAGATCGAGGCGACAGACCCCGGTGACGGCGTCACAGTCTGGTATCTCGGCTGCAACGGCTTCGTCCTCCGGTCACGGACGACAACGCTGTACATCGACCCCTACTTCGGGGAGGGCGACCCGCCGAATCTCATCCGCATGATTCCGGTCCCGATGGATCCCGCCGACGCCACACAGTGTGATGCCACGCTCGTCACACACGAGCATATCGACCATATGCATCCGCCGTCGTACGGTCCGCTAGTCGAGGACTGCGGTGCAGACCTGTACGCCCCCGCAGCGTCATACGACTCGGCTGACTACGACGGCGACATGCGGGTTCCCGGCGGGCGACGAAACGAAGTCGCCGTCGGCGACCAGTTCGATGTCGGCGATTTCACCGTCCACGTTACCAGTGCGAACGACCCCGACGCCATCGAGCCCGTGAGCTACGTCATCGAGCACGACGCCGGGACGTTCTTCCACGCCGGCGACAGCCGACCCGCCGACGCGTTCACCGACGTGGGCGAGCGATTCGACGTTGACGTCGGCGCGCTGGCGTTCGGGACTGTGGGGTCCATCTACGAGCCAGAATCCGGCCACGGCGTCCGGACGAAATGGTATATGGACGAGAACCAGATCATCGAGGCCGCGACCCAGCTCCAGCTCACCCGCTTGCTCCCCACCCATCACGATATGTGGCAGGGCGAGGCCGGTGACCCAAAGGTACTGCACGAACACGCGGTGTCCTTCGAATACCCGCGGCTGATCGAACCACTCTATATTGGTTGCTCGGTGCGGCTGGGCGAGCCCGGTATTCAGCGTCTGGACGTGCTCGACGGTGACTGACTTCCTGCGGGCTGGCCCGAGTACGACGCGGAGATCACCGGGGCAATCAAGGTCGCACGCATGGCCGAATCGTTCAGTCTCGACGGGGAGTACGACTGGGGGGACATCGAGGACAACACGACGGGCAGCGTCCATATCTTCGAGTAATGCCGCCAAGCGCTATCATGTCTCCGCGTAGGCCTGCAGGCCGGTTTCGAGAATATCTCGGTAGCGGGCTCGATATCGACGGCGACCCTGCTGTTGGGGTCGTTATCGGTGGTCCCGTGCTCGTCACAGATGACGGCCCCGTGGCAGTGGTAAAAGCGTATTCGTAGGCGAATCAGGTATTCAGTAACGAGAGGAGGCTGACGCCGACATCGAAGTACTCGACGAGGCGATAGCCAACGAGGATACCGGCGATACCCATGACGCCTGCGAGGTTCGGCGGGGCCGGAATGGGAACATCCAGCAGTCCGAACGTGACGCCGGTGGCGACACCGGTTATCGTCGCGAGGAGAATGAGTGAGAGGTTCATTGGTCGATCACCACTGTAGTACTGTGTAGACCCGTGCCGTCGCGTGTCGGAATGCTCCGGGAATGGGCGGCGGGTGTGTTTGAAGCGTGTGTCATTGGTGGAGTATAAAACGAGTTCGAGCGGTAAGTATGCTCTTTCTCGAACCGGCAGTGGTGTGAAGTAGCATATGACAGCTCGGTATAGCTCCAGAGAGCGTGTTATACGCTTCTATTCCCAGTAATATGCGCGTATTTGAAGCCAGTATGCGAGGAGTGTGTAGAATTGGCAGGTCTTATTTCCAGTATATCCCTATTTTCCATACGTATTCGGCTTTCTGCCCCTATTATTGATTTATTACAGTCCTATACAGGTAAGATAGTGTTAGTCTGTGAGTAGATAGAGTTGCCTGTAGGACAAGTGGGGGGATACGCCACAGGGAAGTGTTGATAACGGGCTATCTGGACAGCAACAGCTGGAGACCACTGACCGCCGACGGTGGCGCAGTCACCGAGAGGCTGGCGTTTATTACCGCCCCATGAGAAGTGGTGTCGATGCAAGCCGTTCAGTTCGACAGTCACGGCGACCGTGACGTACTCGAGTATGGCGAGTTTCCCGATCCGGAACCGAGTCGCGACGAGGTGGTCGTCGACGTGAAGGCGGCCGCGCTGAACCACCTCGACATCTGGACCCGGCGCGGCCTTCCCGGTATCGACCTCAATATGCCACACATCCCCGGAAGCGACGCCGCCGGTGTGGTGGACGAGATCGGTGACGACGTCACGCGCTTCGAGCCGGGCGACCGCGTCGCCGTCCTCGCTGGCAAGAGCGGCGGCGGCGACGAGTTCACGCGGAAGGGCGACCCGACGCTCGCGCCGGACTTCCACATCATCGGCGAACACGTCCGCGGCGTCCACAGCGAGTACGCTGCCGTGCCGGCCGAGAACCTCACACCGGTCCCCGACGGCGTCGACTGGGAGACGGCGGCCGCGTCCCCGCTGGTGTTCCAGACCGCCTGGCGGATGCTCCGTGACCGTGGCGATCTGAAAGCCGGCGAGTCCGTGCTCGTCCTTGGCGCATCCGGCGGTGTCGGCCACGCAGCCGTCCAGATTGCCGACCACGCTGGCGCAGAGGTGTTCGCCACCGCCAGTAGTCAAGCGAAACTCGATTACGCCAAAGAGCTTGGTGCCGAACACACCATCAACTACGAGGAAACGGACTTTGCGAGCGAGATACGAGAGCTGACCGACGGCCGCGGCGTCGACATGGTCGTCGACCACATCGGTGCACAGACCTGGCAGGACTCGCTCAAGAGCCTGGTCAAGGGCGGCCGGGTCGTCACTTGCGGCGCGACCACCGGTGGTAACCCGGAGACGGACATCAACCGCATCTTCTGGAACCAGTTGCAGGTCATCGGCTCGACGATGGCGACGCCGGGACAGGCCGACGAAGTACTCGACCTCGTCTGGAAGGGGAAGATGGAGCCGCGAATCCGCGAGACGCTTCCGATGAGCGATATCGCCCGGGCTCACGAGATAATCGAAAATCGTGAGGGCTTTGGCAAGGTCGTCGTCGTTCCCGACAGCGAGCTGTAACTCCCGGGACACCGGCCGCCTACGCTGGTGGAAGCTACACGACCGCGAGCGGGACCCAAAGGTATTAGTGGGTTCCTGCCAACGTTCAGGCAACCCAACTTTCGCTAAAACAAGTAAAATTGTTTTAGCGTCGGGAGCTACCAATGCCACACGACACACTCCTGCTCATCGGTCGGGACACGTCACGCGCCGCGCCCTACGAGACACATGCTCACCGTCTCCGAGAGCGCGGGGTAGCCACCGACGTGACGGTGCTGACCTACGACCACGAACCCCAACGGGAGTTACGCGACGACTTGGTAGCCGTCGACGCCGACCGCGTCTTTGCGCTCCCACTGACTGTCGCTCACGACCACACGACAGTCACGGACGTTCCGGCCGCGCTCGACAACATCGACGCCGAGACGCACTACTGCGAGCCAGTCGGGCGCAGCCCGCTGTTGACAGAAGCGCTCCGAGACCGCGCCGCGTCTGCAGTTCCGGAAAACGCTGAGACCTCGGTCGCCCTCGTCGCCTTCGGATCCAGCGGGAAGCCCTACCAGCGACAGGTGACTGAGTACCACGCCGAGCGCCTGCGCGAGCGGTCGGCCTTCGGCGAGGTTGAGCCCTGCTACCTGCTCCAGAACCCCGCCGTCGAATGTGTCAGGTACAACCTCACCCGTAACCGCGCCGTCGCTGTGCCGCTCTTTCTCGCACCGAGCGACGCCACCGCCGAACAGATTCCCACCAAACTCGATCTCGACAGGGGCGGACTGTCCTACACAGAGCCACTCGACGACCATGCTCTCGTCACCGAGGCCATCGCGACCGCTGTCGAGACGGCACGGACCATGGCTGACGCGAATGCGCCCCAGACCTTCGAGGCGGCGCTGGCCGCGACGAGCCAGCCGATGGCGACCGACGGCGAAGGCGATTAACGCTGTCGCGGGTCCGGTTGCTAACGACATCTCGGTCAGGAGCGGACACGCTCCCGAGCCGACAAGAGGAAGCAATTTGTACCCGCGGTACTTCATGGCACGTAGATGCTTCGCCGACGGATTTCCCGGACGCGTCAGCAGGTCAAGGAGAAGCTTGTGTCAGCGCTGATCGAGGAGCATTCCCCACGAGAGGTAGCTGTGAGTTTCAGCGTTGGCGTATTCCTCACAGCGCTGCCGACCCTCGGTACCGGTCTCCTGCTGTTTGTTATACTCGCGTACCTGTTCAAACAGCTCAGTAAAGTCGCGCTGTTCGCGTCTGTACTTGTGCTCAATCCACCAGTCAAGTGGGGCGTGTACGCAACGAGCTTCTGGCTCGGAAACCAGATTCTGGGGCCGGTTCCTGGCATGTCGTTTGATGGAGTATCTATCTCGATGGGCAGCGATGTACTGCTCAGACTCTGGACCGGGAACGTCATTCTGGCAGTGGTGTTCGCTACCCTCGGATACGTCGTCGCGTTCCGGCTGATCAACGAGTATATCCGTCGGCAGAAAGACCCCACCGCAGTCAGTAACCGAGGTTGAAGCGGTTGTCGCCGTTACTCCCGCCGAACGACGAACACCGAGAGGTCCGAGAACCGCGTGTCATCCCCGCTGTCGCCACCGGCTTCCTCGGCAAGGTCGTCGAGCGTCGTCGCAGTGCGCTCCTCATCGGTATGCGTGAGGCGCTCGTAGACAAACGCAGGTAGATCGGGGTCAGCGCCGGCAGCAAGCAGTTCGGCCGCAATATCTCCAGGCATCAGGTCGAACGGGCGCGGCAACACGAGCAGGTGTCGGTCACCGACGTCGCGGCGGAGTCTGTCGAGGTCAGCCGAGAGGTCACCGCTCTTGTGCAGCGTGACAAACGTCGTGTCCTCCATCGGGGTCCGGGCGCGGCTGGCGGCCATCTGCAGCGAAGAGATGCCTGGGACGACACGGACCGGGCGGTCGACAGCACGCTGAACCTTCCCGACGAACTGGTAGCCAGAGTGGTTCGGATCACCCATCAGGACCGCGGTTCCGCGCTCTCCCTCAGAGAGACGCTCGGCAAACGTGTCGAGCGTGTTGCGTTCGTCCCGGTAGCCACAGGTCAGCAGGTCAGCGTCGGTCCGGTCGGCCACAAACTCGACGACCGTCTCGAAGCCGACGACTACGTCGGCCTCCCGAATCGCCTGCTCGCCACGGGGCGTCAGGAAGTCGAGGTTCCCCGGGCCGATTCCGACAGCATGGACCGGCTGATCGGCCTCGGGATCCTCAGGCGTGCTCGCCGCGAAGTCGGCCGGGTCCGGCCCCGAGTCAAGGTCGTAGTCGTCGTCAGCCATCAAGTGAGACCTCGTCTTCGCGGCTCGCGGGTCGTTCCTCTCCGCTCGCTCTTCTCGAAGGGGCGGTCACAGGTCGACCGCCCCCTCGCGCACGTCGCTCGCAACATGCACCAGTTCGTTCGTCAGCCCGGCAGCCAGCCCGCTCCCGCCGCGGCGTCCGACGTTCGTGATGGCCGGGACGTCATATTCAGCGGCGACCGCACGGAGTCGTTTCCGACTCTCGGCGGCCTTGACGAAGCCGACTGGCGTGGCGACGACGACGGCTGGACGCGTCCCATCCTCGATGCAATCGGCTAGCGCGAGCGCCGCCGTTGGCGCGTTACCCACAACGGCAATCGCACCGTCGTAGACACCCTGCTTATCGAGTTCGAGAACTGACGCTGCCGTGCGGGTCATGCCAGTCTCGGCAGCCAGTTCCGCGCCATTGCCGATAGCCTTCTGTACCGGACAGTCGTGCCCGCGGCCAGTGATGCCGGCTTTGACCATCGTGATATCGGTGACGATAGGCTGTTCATCCAGCACGGCTCGTGTGCCGGCCCGGACGGGCTCGTCGTCATCCGCGCCGGTAAAGCGCACGAGATGCTGGAACTCGGGGTCGCCTGTCGCATGGACGGACTTCTGTCGGACCCGGTCAGCAAGTGTCTCATCCGGGACGAGTTCGCGCACGCGATCCATCGATGTCTCGGCGATCTCCATCGCGTTCGAAGTCGTCGCGCCGAGATCGGCGTACTCCTCAAACTCTCCCTCATCGTCGTTCTCCTGTGTCGTGCCGTCAGTCGTCATCGCCCGTCACCTCCTCGTTCGGAGAGTCTCGCTCCGGATCGGCCGTCGCTCGGCTCTCCAAGTCCCCATCGACCTCCAGGTTCAGGTCCCGAAGACGGTCCCGGGTTTCGTCGTCGGCGTCCCAGAGTCCGCGGTCGATAGCCTCCAGCAGCGTCTCTGTGATAGAGTCCAGCGCCCAGGGGTTCACGTCTCGGAGCCAGTCCTGTCGGTCCTCGTCGAAGGCGTATCGTTCGGCCACGTCCTCCCAAAGGGTATCGCTGACAACGTCAGTCGTTGCGTCCCAGCCAAGCACCACGTCGACTGTCGTTGAGAGGTCGCCAGCGCCCTTGTAGCCGTGTTCCTCCATGGAATCGAGCCACGACGGGTTGAGGACGCGAGCGCGCATCGCCTTCCGGACCTTCTCTTCGTTCGTGTACACGTCGACGTTGTCCGGGTCCGAAGAGTCTCCTACGTAGGAATTCGGTTCCTCGCCGGCGATCTCCGTGACTGCGGAGATGAAGCCACCGTGGAAGGCGTACCAGTCAGAGGAGTCGAACTCGTCTTGCTCGGCGGTGTCCTCTATCTTGACCGTGGCGTCGACCGAGGAGAGGCGGCGCTCGAAGGCATCGTGGGCATCGCTGACCCGACCGCGCGATCCCATCGCGTAGCCGCCCCACTGGACGTACACCTCGGCGAGGTCAGAGCGGTCGTCCCAGTTGCCCTCATCGACCGCTTTGTTCGTCCCGGCCCCGTAGCCGCCGGGGCGCGTCGTGAAGACGCGGTGTTTCGCCGCGCTCTCGGCGTCGCCCCCGTCCATGCCATCAGAGACGAGGTCTTCGACCTCGCTCTCGACGTGTTTCTTCACGTAGTTCATTTCGTGGGGTTCGTCAAGATCGACGACGGCGTCGACAGCGTCGTGGACGACCCCCGCAGCCGCCGGGAACGCGTCTCGGAACAGGCCGGAGACGCGCGTCGTCACGTCGATGCGCGGGCGGCCGAGTTCCTCCAGTGGTATCGGTTCGACGTCCTCGACGCGGCCAGCGTCGGACCAGACTGGTTCGACGCCCATCAGCGCGAGGACCTGTGCGATGGTCTCACCGCGGGTCCGGACCGTCGGCGTGCCCCAGACGACGACGCCGATTTCTTCGGGGTATTCGCCCTCGTCCGTTTCGTGGCGCTCCAGCACGCCGTCGGCGACCTCGCTTCCGACGTCCCAGGCCGTCTTGGCCGGGACCTTCCGCGGGTCCAGCGTGTAGAAGTTCCGGGCCGTCGGAAGCAGGTCGACACCGCCGCGGGTCGGTGCGCCCGACCCGCCGGGCGGGACGTACTCGCCGGCCAGCGCGTCCGCGGTCCGCGGTATCTCGTCGGCTGCGCCGGCCACCCGCGGGGCGGCCTCTTCGCAGATGTAGGCCAGCGCATCACGGAGGTCGTCGTGTGCGCCCGACCGCACGCGGGCGTCTCCGAGCGGTTCGATGTCGACGACCAGCAGGTTCATGTTCACCTCCGAAGTGCTGTCTTCGAGTTCGCTTTCGGGGACGTCGAAGTCGTGTTCTGCCAGCGTCCGGACGAGGTTCTTGCTGGTCTCGTGGACGTGGTCAGCAGCCTCGGCGTAGGTCATCCCCAGCGCGTCGTCGTACTCGCCGGGCGCGTTGCGCAGTTTGTCGTAGTCGACACCGAGCACACCGGCGACGCTCTCGCGCAGCGACGGCGCTCCGGGGTTTTCGAGCCGCGTCAGGGCAACGAGGTAGTCGATGAGGCGGTCGTCCGCCGGCGGTTCGCCCATCGTGTGGAGCCCCTTGCGAATCTGGGTCGTCTTCACGTCCGTGAGATACTCGTGAACGCGCTCGACGAGAGTGTCGATGTCTAAGTCGTCACCCGCAACGTCACCCTCGGCGAGCGTCGACCCGGCTTCGTCGGGGCCGCGCACGTCGGCTTTCTCATCAATCTCACCGGCGATTCCAAGCTCGACAGCGAGATCCAGTTCATCGATTGTCCGACGGATCTGCTCGGCGAGGTGTTCACCGTCGTCGGTCCGGGCGTCCTCCATTCCGGCCTCGCGGTATCGGTCGGCCAGTTCCTCCAGGTCGGCGAGGTCGTCGTACGTGCCGGCGTTGGCCATCACCGGCGTCAAATAGTCGACGATAGCGGCGTAGGAACGCCGTTTTGCCTGGGTCCCCTCTCCGGGGTTGTTGACGATGTAGGGGTAGACGTTCGGAATGTCGTCTATCAGCTGGTCCGGGGCGCTCTCGCCGTCCAGGCCGACGGTTTTGCCGGGGAGCCACTCCAGGCTGCCGTGAGTGCCGAGATGGACGACGGCGTCCGTGTCGTAGCTGTTGCGAAGCCAGCGGTAGAAGGCGACGTAGTCGTGTGGTGGCTGGAGGTCGGAGTCGTGGTACACTTTCGAAGGGTCCATGCCGAAGCCACGCGGCGGCTGGACCGTCACGAGGACGTTGCCGAACTCCACGCCAGGAATCGCGAACGGCCGGTCCGGCGGGTCGCCCCACTCCTCGACGACGTTCTCACGGAACTCGGCGTCGAGTGTCTCGAACCACTCGCCGTACTGGTCCGGTGAGACGGTGTCGACGCTCAGTTCTCGGACATCTTCGGGCGCAACCCAGCGGTCCTCGAGAGTGAGCTGTGCGGTGAGCCGCTCGACAAGCGACTGGCCGCTGTCGGGCATCGTTTCTCCAAGTTCGTACCCGCGTGCATCCAATTCCTCCAGCAGATTCACCGTACTCTCGGGCGAGTCCAGCCCGAACGCCGTCCCGATGCCGTCGTCGCTGGGCGGGTAGTTGTGGAGGACGACGGCGACCTGCTTCTCGTCGTTGGGCGTGTGCCGAAGCTCGGCCCAGTTGACCGCCAGCCGAGCGACGTGGTCGATGCGGTCGTCGATGGGGAAGTGCTGCTTCGGCGCGCTGCCGATGTCGGCGTCGTCTTCGGTCCGCTCTTTGCCCGAGATGGGGTGGGTGATGACGTTCCCGTCGAACTCCGGCAGCGCGACCGAGAGCGCGAGTTCGAAGCCCATGACGCCCGTGTCACTGCTGTCATACCGCGAGCGCGAGCGCATCGTCGTCACGGTCTGGATGACCGGAACGCCGAGTTTGTCGAGGAACACGTCCTCGGCGCTCTGGCCCTCATCGTCGGCGCTGCGGCCGCGCTCGTCCATCGAGAGCGAGAACATGAACGAGGAGCAGACAGCGTCGACCAGTGGGTTGCCGTCAGCATCGAGGAGCCACTCCTCGGTGACCTGCTCAGCGTTCCACTGTCCGTCCGCGTCGGTGGCCGGCTCACAGAAAATCGGGAGCGCGTTCGCATCTTGAGCCTCGATAGCCCGGACCTGTGCGTCGACGTAGCGGGTGTTCTCGTGGGTCCAGTGGGACTCGTAGAACCAGACGGCGACCGTCGGTTTTGCCGGGTCGAACGTCGCCCGCAGTTCGTCGATGCTCGCGCCCGGGTGATCAGGATGGTAGACACCTTCTGTCGGGAGTGTCACCGGGTCGTCGTACGCGGGGTCGGCGTCGCCGTACTGCGCCACAAGGTAGCGGACGCAGTTGGCAACGTTGCTTGCCCCGCCCTTGTCGAGGTAGTCGTACACGGTTTCGCGGTGCTCGTCCGGAACCGACGTGTCCTCGAAGGCGAAGGCATCACCCGTCGCTTTCACCACGAGCGGGACGCCCGCCTCGCGGAGTCGCTCCACGGCGAGGTCGTAGCCTGGCATGCTGTCCTCAGCCCCGTGGAGCCAGAGGATCACGGCGTCGGCGTCGGTCAGTTCGTCGACGAACGCCTCGACCGCTGGCTCGTCGCCGAGGTCGCTCTCCGAGCGCACGACGAGGTCAGCGTCGACCTCGTCCGCGGCCCGCTGGACGGCCCCGAGTTCGTTCTCCGTCGCGGTGTAGAGTCCTAGCTGTGGCATAACGTTATTAAATCTCCGTTTGCACTAATACAAGTATGATTGTACTCGGCGACGGCAAAAAAGCTTCGCAGGGGGCCTCGTTCGCGGCTGTGATCGGCCAGCGGGACCTCAAGGACGGACTGCTGGCCGTCGCGACGGACGACGACCTCGACGGCTTGCTGATCCGCGGTGAGAAGGGGACTGCGAAGTCGACGGCCGTACGCGCTCTCGCCGACTTGCTGCCCGAGCAGCGCGCAGTCGCGGATTGCCCGTATGGCTGCCCGCCAGAGAGGCCGGAAGACCAGTGTGAAGACTGCCGAGCGCGCTCGGACCTGCCCGTCGAAACACGGTCGGTTCCACTTGTAACGCTCCCCCTCGGCGCGACCCGCGACCGTGTGGTCGGTACGCTGTCGGTGGCCGACGCACTCGACGGCGATCACGAATTCGACCCAGGACTGCTGGCCCGCGCAAACCGTGGCATTCTCTACGTCGACGAGGTGAATCTGCTGGACGACCACCTCGTCGACGTGCTGCTTGACGCCGCCGCGAGCGGCCAGAACCGCGTCGAACGCGACGGCGTCACCGTCACGCATCCCGCCGAGTTCACGCTGATCGGCACGATGAACCCCGAGGAGGGGGACCTGCGCCCGCAGTTGCGGGACCGCTTCTCCCTCCAGACCCAGGTGTCCGCCTGCGAGGACCTCGATGACCGCGTTGCCATCATCGACCAGGCGCTCGGAGAAGACGACGGCGATAACACCGAAACTGACCGCAGCCCACACAACCGCCTCCAGACTGCCCGCGAGCTACTTCCGGAGGTCGACCTCGCCCGTGAGTTCCGTGAGCAGATTGCAGAACTATGTCGGGACGCCGGCCTCGACGGCCATCGTGGCGACATCGCCACAGCACGGGTGGCCCGCACCTTTGCCGCGCTCGATGGCCGGACGACGGTGCTGGAATCGGACATCGAACGGGCCGCCGAGTTCGCGCTTCCCCATCGGCTCACGTCCCGGCCCTTCGAGAACGCGCCGGACATAGACGACGTACTTGATGACCACTTCGAGGACGAGGCGGAATCAGCCGACGACGGAGAAGATGATGACGCGGAAGGCGAAGCGGATAGCGACGGTCAGGGCGAGTCGGCAGGTGACGACACTGATTCCCATACGGGTGACGACACCGACGACAGTGGGCCACAGGAGCAGGAGCAGCGTCCGGACGACGACGGCCAATCCAGCGAGGAGGGCAACGGTGAACAGAGTGGACAGCCGACGCCCGCATCAGCCGACAGCGACGACGGCGAGTGTCAGAACGCCGAGGCTGGCGGTGAGGGCAGCGAGGACGGAGACCAGTCTGACGACCCCGAGAACGCGACCCCACTGTTGCCGGGGCAGTCCCGCGCGGCAGTCGGCGACAGTGGCGCGCCCGACGTGGAGGGCCCTGCGGTCGACACTGACGGTGGAACGGCAAGCGGGCGCGCAAGCGCCACGGGGACGAAGCGCGGCGCAACCGTCCGTAGCGAGCGCGCCGGACGCGACGACGAGGTTGACGCCGCAGCGTCGGTTCGGGCGGCGGCCAATCGCGGGAGCGACCGCGTCGAATCGCGAGACCTCCGGAAGTCCGTCCGAGCGGGCGACGCAGAGACGCTGGTCGTGTTCGCCGTCGACGCGAGCGCGTCGATGCGGCCGGCGATGCGCGCCGCGAAAGGCACAGTCCTCGAACTGCTGAAAGACGCCTACCAGGCCCGCGATCAGGTCGCCTTCGTCACCTTCGCCGGCGAGGGCGCAGACGTGGTGCTCCCTCCGACCGATAGCGTCTCGCTGGCTGCCCGTCACCTGAAGGACCTTCCTACCGGCGACCGAACGCCGCTGCCGGACGGGCTGACCGCCGCGCGTGACGTGCTGCACCGGGCCGAGCCGGACGCCGGTGTCGTAGTCATTGTGACTGACGGTCGAGCCAACACCGCCGACGGGAGTCCGGTCGAAGCGACACGAACCACGGCCCGGACGCTCGGCGAGGTGGCCGACCGGACTGTCGTTGTCGACGCCGGTGAGGGGAGCCGTGCCGGATTGCTCGACCTCGTGGCCGAGGAGACGGACGCATCGGTCGTTCCACTCGACGAACTGACCGCCGAGCGGGTCGACGCTGTCGCAAGCGAGCGATAGCCACCTTGGTCAGACCAATGCAGGCGGAAGTTTTACAATCTCACTTGTTCTTTAGACAATTGAGTTTACAATGCAGGAAGACACTGACGCCGCGCACGGGTCTACCACAGACAGCGTGCACGACCGCATCGACCGCGCCAGGGCATCCCTGACCGGACCACAGGTCGCCATCGCAGTCGGGCTCGTGGCCGCGCTCGGGTTCACGCTGTTGTTCGTTCAGGACCCGATGCTTCACGACTCGCTGCACAACTTCAGACACAGCGCCGGTATCACCTGTCACTGATGGCGGCGGACTATCTCGAACGCGGCGCGGTCGCGGGCGTGGCCGGTGGTCTCGTCTACGGGCTGTTCGTCGCGACTGTCGGTAACGCGTTCACGAAAGGACTGGAGACGTTCGAGCACGGGCACGGCGGGGGCGGCCCGGTAGTCTCCGAACTCACGACGACCGTCGCCAGCATCGGTGGCGGCGTCCTCTGGGGGCTGCTGTTCGGCGTCGCAGTCTTCGGAATGGCGTACTTCTTCCTCGAACCGGCGATCCCCGGCTCCGGCGCGACGAAACGGCTCGCACTCGCCGCCGCCGGCTTCATGACCGTCTCCGGCACACCGTGGCTCGTCCTGCCGCCACAGCCGCCGGGCGTCGAACAGGCGCTTGGAACGGAGACGCGGCTGGTCTGGTACGCCGGACTGATGGCCCTCGGCGCGGTGGTCGCAGTGCTCGCCGGACTCGCGTACCGCCGGACAAAGAATCGCCATACAGCTGTCACACTCGGGGCAATGGCGCTTCCGCTCGCACTGCTCGCGGTTCCGGTGGCAGTCGCGCCCGCGAATCCGGTCCACGGAGACGTGCCCGCAACGCTCGTCGCAGCCTACCGCTGGACGGTCGTCTTCGGCCAGCTATTGCTGTGGGCCACCATCGCTGGCGTCCACGCGTGGCTCGGCGACGTGCGAACCCCATCGACCGCCGACCTCGACTACACCGCGACGGCCGACTGATCGGTTCTACCCACTCGAAGCAACCGTTCTCGTTCAGTCAGAGCACCGGAGCTATCGCGAATCTGCGAGATGACGCATCGCTTTCGTTTTCTGTTCGGAGTACACCGCACACGATTCGTCCCTGTCGAGTTCCCAGACCAGTGACTGCCGAAGCTGATGGGTACACGTCGCCGATACCGACTCCAGATGTGGGCAGTAGGCACAACAGTCTGGGAAGTCAAGATCTGCGGCATGTCCTGTCATACGGTAACATAGATCACAATAGGGTGTAAAATGTTTTCCCCATTGACAGGACATGCGGCGTTGCACAGTCCATACCGACGGAGACAACGCGCCCACACCCACCTCTCCAAATTTAGCTGGTGACGTCGACAACCCCGTCTTCGATCTCGATATCGACCGAGCCAGCGTTGGTGGTCTCGACCTCACCATCCTCGACATCAACAGTACCGGTATCGATCTCACCGCCGTTCCTGACTTCGATGTCCCCGTCAGCGTCGAACTCCACGTCCTCGGACTCGAACCCGCTTTGGTCGACCTCGAAGTTCTCGGCATCGACGCTGCCGTCTTCGTCGATCTCGAAGGCGTCGGTCTCGATGCTACTTCCGCCAGCAGCTTGGATATCGACCGATCCGCCGTCGGACTGGAGGAGGTCGTCGGACTCGATCTCACCGCCGTCGATGTCGACGCCTTCGGACTCGACATCGAATTCTCCGCCGTCGGTCTGGAGGAGACTATCCGTCCCGAAGCCGCTGAACTGGATCTCATCGCCGTCAACCTCGACGCCGGAACTGCTACTCGCCGTCAGGAAGTCGTCAGACCCGGACTCGTCCCCGGATTCGACTTCGGTGGTACCCGCTTCGACCTCACCGTCATCGACCTCGACGTCGCTGGCATCGAATTGATCGGCGCTTGCGGTACCAGCCGCCAGTCCTCCAATCAGACCCAGCAACAGCAGGCCAAACGCGACCGTCGAACTGAGTGCGAGCAGTGTCTGTCTCATTGTAGGTGGACATACACTCCCTACCTCCATAAAGCTTAAAGTAACTGATAAGTCACACGGCGAATAGTTGGTAACGTTCCTACGAACGGATAACCAACTAACCACGTGGTTACCTTCAAAACATAAAATTACATATAGTAATTAGATAAATAATTAGTAATGTGGATACTGTTCGGATACCGACTCACTGCTACCTCACGATCTGAAACCGATATCCAACACCGGTATGTCCCTTTCTGGGAAATATCACCATCTCCGGGAGCAGTGCGAATCGTAGCCTCTCGTATCTCAGCCTAGTCCAGGAACCCGTTGCTCTCTTCAGGCGTCGTGAACGTGACCTGGCTGGCTTCGACCGTCTTTCCGTCGGCTGTCGTCGCCGTCGCCATCACCAGGTACGTCTCGGTCGGCTGGAGTTCGGCCGCCTCGGCGTGGAACTCCAGTGGGTCGTCCGTCTCCCGGGCTTCGACGGATGTCGCCGTGGCCTCTTTCTGCCCCTCTTTCCAGTAGGTGAACCCGACCGTGACCTCCTCGGCGTCCCCGAGCGACACCAGATCGCCCTGGAGCTCTGCCTCGTCGTCCTCGACGTCCTCGGGCGTCAGCGTCTCGACCACCGGTGGCTTCAGCGCTTCTTCGGTCGTGAGCGTCATCGCTGTCCCTTTAACCTGGTCTCCCCCGCTCTCGGCGTACGCACGGAATCGATAGATCGTGCCCGCCTCTAACCCCTCGACCGTCGTGGTGAAGCCGCCTTTGGACGTCCGCGATCCGATGGAGAGGGTAGTCACCGAGTCACGCCCATCGCCGGCGGCCCAGTACTCGATACCGACCTTGGCAGACTCGTTGTCGCCGAGCCCAGTGAGTTCACCGCCCAGCGTTGCACTGGTTTGCCCGACATCCGATGCGGTCGTCGTGGCGACGGTCGGGGTATCGTCCCCGCCACTGTCACTGCCACTGCCGCCAGCGGCCGCGGCTGCAACGTCGAGCAGACCAGCGCCCGACTCATTGTCCCCGAGGCCGATGTCCTCCGCAGTCGCTTCGAGGCGGTCGCACGCCTCCGTGTTCGAGGCCCCGTTGGCCATGAGAATCGCCCCCGCAGCCGAGACGTGCGGCGTCGCCATTGACGTCCCGGAAAAGGTCTTGTAGTCGCCGCCTTTGACCGTCGACGGGATGTCCGTTCCCGGAGCGGCGATATCGACTTGCGGCCCCGTCGAGGAGAACGTCGAGAGTTCATCGTCGGAGTTGGTCGAACTCACGGCCATCGCGTCGTCGTAGGCCGCCGGATAGTGGACACAGCCCTCACACCCCTCGTTGCCAGCGGCCGCGACGATCAGCATCCCCTCGTCGTTGGCATATTTGACCGCGTCTTCGATCACGGCCGCACTGGATGTGGCCCCGATGCTCATGCTGAGGACGTCGTACCCCTGGTTAGCTGCCCACCGGATCCCATCGGCGATGTCACCTGCTCGCCCGCTCCCCCTGCTGTTCAGCGCTTTCACCGCGTGGAGGGTGACGTCCGGCGCAACGCCGACGACGCCCTGCCCGTTGTTGACTGCGGCGATGGTGCCCGCACAGTGTGTCCCGTGACTGTGGTCGTCGTCCCACGGTTCGTCACCGGTCTCCGATTCGACGAGAGCGTGGCCCTCGCCCAGAACTGGGGCGAGATCCGGGTGGCTACTGTCGATACCGGTGTCGAGGACCGCCACGTGAGCACCCTGTCCCGTCTGGTCGTCATGCATCGCGGTGTCGGCGCTGACCCGTGTGCACCCCCAGGGCATCTTCTGGCCGAGTGCCTCGACGGTGACCTCCGTTTCAACGTAGCGCACGTCGTCGCGCTGCTCGAGGGTGGCCAACGCGTCGTCACTGAACTCACCGACGACGGCCTTGCCGCGGTCGCCGAAGTCGATTTCGGTGTCGACGGTGTCGGCGTGCTGGTCAACGGCGTCGACCCCGTAGCGTGATTCCGTGCCGACGACATACCGTGACGTATCAGTCGTCTCTTTGGCTGTCCCAGTGCCGATGAAGCCAGCGCCTGCGAGGCCGATACCGATCGTCTTCAGGAGGGAGCGTCGGGAGAAATCCGCTGGGGACGTTTTGTTTTGCATATCAAGACACACTATACAGAAGTGCAAGGTCCTGATCGCGATATTGCCTCAGCAACGCCCCGATCCAAGTCGGTACATATCGATGGAGGAGCTGCGCACGCGGGTAGATCGAGTCAGCGGGAACGTGTAGGCTAGTCAGCTGGGTCGGGAAGATGGCTGCCGTGACGAGCGCCCGGCCGACCCGCCAGTCGATATATACCGAGGGTGAGGAACGCCCGCGTCGATATATATTGTCAGCAACGACAACCAGCCGGGCCGCCTGCCTTCACATACAGCGACAATGAAACCCAGAAAAATTGGCCTGAGACCCGCTCACGCTCGCGAGGGAGCGACCTCATGACCTTCTGTCGGAACTGCGATGCCGTGATCGACAGGAGCGAGTGGTATCCCTACACAGCCCGGCGCGACGACGCCGGCATCCTCCAGACCTACGCGTTCTGTTCGGAGGGATGTCAGCGCGACTACTTCGATAACCGTGTGGCGGCTGACGATTGAGCGCAGGTCGCTGGATCACTGATCGCCGAACAACGACATAAACAGTTTGCGCTCGGCAGCCCGGAGATGATGATTGAACGTCGACTGGGAGATGCCGATGAGGTCTGCGACCTCCTGGCCAGTGATAGCCCGCGGTTCTTCGAAAAACCCGCTCTCGTACGCCGTCCGCAGCACTTCGTACTGTCGCTCGGTCATCTGTTCTTCGAGGGTTATGATGAACTCCCGGGTGGACTGTCCCGAACGCTGGCGGTCCCGTCGGCGGAGTAACTCCGTCTTGCCGAACCTGTTTTCCAGTAGGTTGACGATTTCACGGACATTTGCGAACTGTGGCAGTTCGATTTCGAGGTGGACCACCGACTGGTCTGCCGTGATCTTCTGTGGAACAGCTCCGAAGTCGATGAGTGGTTGCGCAACGATCAAACCAGTGGTAGTGGCCTCGAATAGGTGCTCGTCACCGCTTTTGTGGACGTGATTGATCGACTCGATCACGACCGACTCGTCCGCGAACGAGCGAATCTCTGCAACCGAGTCGCTGGTAACGGTGAACAGGACACGCGTTGTGTCGCCGGACTGCGGAATGATCGCATCGAACTCCACCTCTGCGTTTGCATTTCGGGCAACCCGATGCAGAACGCAATCCGGATCGTGAATCACCAGTTTGACTTCGGTGACTTCGTCGGACATCGTCCCTCGCTTCCGCTGGATGGCGTTGATAGCGTGGGCGACTGTGTCACCCAACTCTTCAAGAACGTCCCCAACCAGATCGTCGAACGCCGACTGCTGGTCCGCGTATACGGACAAAACCCCATACCGGACGTCTTCGTACTCCAGCGGGAGACTGATGACGGACTGATAGCCGCTATTGAGGGCTTGCTGTCGCCAGGACTCCCCTCTGAGATTGTCGGCAACGTTCGGGACCACAGTTACTGTCCCCGACGTCGCGGTCTGGACGGCCGGTTCGCTGGACTGGTCAACGTCGAACGACACACGATCCAGATAGTCGCTCCCCTCTGTGACCCACGCCCGTGGATTGACAGACCCAGAAGTTGAATCCCGTTCACCGATCCAGACGAAAGGGAACCGATCACTCTTGTGCAGTTTCTCGCAGACAGCCTCTTCAACCTCCTCGCGTGAAGATGCCTGTATGAGCTCCTGATCGACCCCTCGGATAATTTGGTTGATCCAGTTAAGCTGTGATAGTTTCACGTTCCGTTCTTCCAGCTTCTGATCGTGGGCCCGGAGATCCATCTCGTGGTCGATCCGCTCGAACGCGGCTTCGGTCGTCGCGGCTAGCATGCCAACGATCTTTCGCGTATGCGTGTCGAATGCGTCGACAGCACTGCAGAGCGTGACAAGTACACCCCGGTCACCGATCGGGAGAAAGAGACCGCTCTGTGCGTCCGTGTCCTCTCCCATCTCGAGCGTGGATTCGGCGGCCTCAAGGTCGCGTACGACGGTTGTGTCACCGCTCACGAAAACGTCCCAGACGACTGAATCGCTGGCGTTGGGTCCCACTGCCGAGTTGTCGAGGCCGGTCTCGGCCAGTTCCGACGTCGCGGCAACCGGCTCCAGCATAGTGTCCTCCTCGTCGATACAGAAGATAGCCACGTGAGAGAGATCGAGTACCACTCTCGAAGTGTTGACGACGAGTTCGGCGACATCAGCTTTGGTTTCGAGTTGTAGCAGTTGTCTTGTCGTGTGATGGAGTGTCGTGAGAATCTGTTCTCGCTCTTTCCGGTCGGCTGCGGTGAGTCCCAGCCCGATGATCTCACCGAGTTCGCCGAACAGCTTCAGTTCTTGTTCGGAAATCGTATCCGGCCGATTGACAAAAAGGGCCAATATGCCGTGAACGGTCGAACCGAAGACCAGCGGAACCGCAATGACACTCTTGAATTTACCGTCGAGCGGTTTGGCTGTCTCCGAGACGGAACCCGACTGACCTGCGACATCCCGGACGAACTGCACCTCGCGGGTTCGCCTCGCTGTCACCAGTGGGTTCCGCTCGCACAGTCTGTCGATGGCGTCTATCGCCTCTTCGAGTTCCTGTTTCTCACCCCCTCCACAGGCTTGCGGAACGAATTGTTCGGTGTCAGTGGTGAACTCCCCAACCACGACAGACTCGTATGCAGGTGCAGTTACGAGGCAGTCACAGACCACCGATCCGATTTCCCCGCGGTTCGACGCGTCAACGAGCGCTGTGCTGATCTCTCGAATGAGCGTTTCGACCCGTTCCAGCGTCTCCAGTTCATCCCGTTTGTGATCGAGTTCCGACTCGCGGGCTTTCTGCTCGACTGCGTATCGGATCGACCGCAACAGCTGGTCGTTGTCGATGCTATCCTTAAGCAGGTAGTCTTGTGCCCCGTTCTGGATCGCGTTGATCGCTGTCTCGCGTTCGTCACGTTCCGCCAGTACGATTACCGGCACCCCATGGGCAAGGGATATGTCACGCCCTAGTGTCTCCAGACTACCATTATCGAGCAAGTCCAGAGCGACCATTACGAGGTCGTGGGTATCTTCCGAAAGATAATCCAACCCCTCGGAAAGGGACTCGGCATGTGTCACGCTGGTAGTATCTGCGACGCCTCGCAACTGCGCTTTTTCGAGATAATGCGAGATGAAGTGAACGTCATCCGGGTGCTGATCGATTAACAGAATCCGGAGCGTGTTCTCACGTTGCATAGTTCTCCAGCGTGTCGAAGTCAGGTGTCACAGGTCAGTGGGTCCTCCTGACACCGTCGTTGTCATTTTTTCCTATGACCGTTCCCGCATTCGTTTTCCTTCTCTGGTACAGAGTATCGGCGGCTATGGTGTGGTAGTGCCGTTGAAATCGTCGTCGTGCCTGTCGAACATCACGGGCACCCGCGAGGAGAACTCCTCTCAACCTCCGGACGGTTTCAAGCAACAGGCTGCCCAGAATCTCTGAACCAGTTTTGAGGTGATTCGTTGCCATAGGTGTCAACAGTAAGCTGCTATCGCTTTGTTACGACCTCACATGGCACACATCTCGTTACGTATGTGAATATGTACAGAGAACCGTCATCACGTTACGGACTCGAATGGTGTGCATCGGTCGAACCATGTTTCGGGAAGTCGGACACCAACTTGCCAGAGGTGCAGAGGCGAAACATCCACGTCGGTATCGGACAAAGAACTAACCGTGCACGGTATCCAGTTCACGGCCCTCGGACAGTCGCCAGGGACACAGACCGACAGCGCGACAGTCACGTTCGGGAGAGACAGCGTTACCGTCGATGGAACGATTTGGGGGCGTAACAGCGGCAGAACGGCCGAGTTGACCGATGTGAGTCACGATATCCAGGCCGGCGAAGTAACGGTCGGCATCACGACGACAGATCGAGAAGACACCGGTGACATGTTTATGCAGGGTATTGTTGAGATATCGTACGAGGTGGTCATCGAATTCGACGGTGATCTTCCAAACGACGTCGTAGTCACCCATGACCACGGTGATGGTCCACAGGAAGTGAAGGTGACCTCCTCCGACTGAAATCACGGGGGATTCAGTTGGATAGTAGTGGATCGCGTTCGGCCGCAGTCGCCGGCGACGCCCTCATCGTCCAGGACGCCTTTCTCAGCGTGAACGCCCCCAGCATCTGTCATCCGGACAAGTCGAGTCGGTGGAGCCGGTACGCCCCTCGCTCGTGCCCCTCGTCGTGGTAGACGACCGGTTCTTCGATAGCAACCGCTACGCTGTCGTCGACCGCCGCAGCGGTGACGACGCCGTCGGTATCAAGGGTGTCGACGGAACCGTCAGCGACAGCGAACAGTCGCAATGCGTGGTCGTCAGCGTCCCGGTCCCGGAAGTTCTGTGCGCCGGGGACAGCCAGCAGTGAGCCAGCGGTGCCGAGACCACTGGCGAAGCCGCCGACAGGGGCGTCCCAGCGCCGGTCGCCGTCTGGCGAGACGCCGATAGCGGTGTGCTCAGTCGGATGGCGCGCGTCAGTCTCGCGCCCGTCCTCGGGATACGTGTTCCCGGTGACGAACACCGCGCCGTCTGCGGTTGCGTGGACGTGGTTCGGGTACGCGTAGACAGTGTCGCCGTCCACGTCGGTCGGCGTTGCCAGAGGGACGCGCCACTGCTCCTGGCCGCCGCTACCAAGCCGGTAACCACAGTGGTCGCCATGGCTTGAGACGACAGCACCGTCCGCAAGCAGTGCGACGTCGCCGGCGCGGCGCTGGCCGTCGGTTCCGGGGTCCCACATCCAGCGCGGTGTGCCGTCGTCGGCGTCGAGGACGACCAGTCCATGCTGGTGGTCGCCGGGACAGCGGTTGTACGCGACAGCGACGCGGTTGTCCCGGACAGACAGCGATATCGGTGAGCTGTCGGTCCGGTAGGTCCAGTCGACAGTTCCGTCCGGTTCGAAGGCGTAGACAACGCTCTCGAAGTGTCGTACGTCGTTCCCCTCGGCGTCCGTTTGGCGTTCGTACCGCCGGGCAGCGGCGTAGAGACGGTCACCGTCGGTGGCGAGACTGGCGACGAACGGCAGGAGAAACCGGGTTTGTTTCTGGGCTTCGCCGAGGTCAGTTCGCGTGTCGTATCGCCAGCGCAGGCCCCCATCGGCATCGTGACAGCGGATCTCGCCGCGGGCGCTTCGTTCGCCGACCACGACGCCGCCGTCGAACGGCACCGCGGCGACGACACTTGGCTCCTCGTCCGTCTCGAAGCGCCAGCGGCGGGTCGGTGACCCACCGTCGGCCGGGACGTCGAACCCCAGCAGGTCGCCGTCGGCCGTTCCGACGACGGCGAGACCGTCCATCAGCGCGACCGCCGAGCGGCGGCCCTGATGGCGTGAGCGAGCGGGAGCAACCTCCCCGAGGTCTGCGGTCGGGACGCGCTGGCTACTCATCTACCGGGAAGGCCTCGTGAAGGACGTCGTGGGCCTCACCCAGCCCGTCGAGGACGTCCTCACCCTGCATGGTGATTCGCGATACCGCTCGCTCGGCGTCGCGGACTGCGACCAGCCGCCCCCGGAGGTAGTCGTACTCGGGGTCGTCCTCGTCGGCTGCGGCGATCTCCTCTTCGAGATCGACGAGAGCGGCATCAAGGTGGCGCTCAATCGCAGCGAGCGTCTCCGCACCCGCGAGGGCTTCTATCGGGCCAGTCATATGGCCCTCCAGCTCCTGTTCCGCGTGCTGGCGCGCGTGATCGTCTTCGGTACCGAGAACGTTCATAAGGCCCAGTCGGAGGGCCTCGATTTCGTAGCAGCTCATAGTGTCTGTTGAATAGGATTGTGTACTCTCAAAGGGTCTGGTCGACAAGTTCGCTGACGATGCGGTCACGGTCAAGGTGCGAGGAGACGATCTCGTCGGCGTCCCCGTCGCCGACGCCGCCGTACCAGACGCCGTCGGGGTAGACAGCGACCATCGGCCCCTCGCCACAGCGGCCGAGACACGACGACCGCGTGATGCGGGCGTCGCACTGGTCGCTGTCCCGGGCGGCCTGGCGCAGTCGTTCGAGGACCGCCGGTGCGCCGTCCTGGGCGCAAGTCTGGTTCGTACAGACAGCGACGTGTTTGGCCGGCGCGTCGTGGACATGTGGGTCGTCGTCAACGTTCTCGCGGTCGGCGTGTTCGGCCTGATGGGTCAGCGCCCGGAGCATTGCGCGAGCGCCACCCTGGTCCTCCTCGTAGCCGTCGAGTTCGACCTTGTACTTGCAGGTGTCACAGGACATCTCGACGCTGCCGGTTCTGGCCTCCTGCCAGCGGTCACCGAGCACGTCCAGCAGCCGAGTGTCGGTCCCGAGCGGTTCGCCCGGCGTAGCGTCGACGTAGGGATATTCCTCGTCGAACTCGCGTGTGCCGTCCTTGATGCGGCCGGTCAGAACGCCGTCGCCGAGCATGTACGGGATGACGACGACGGCATCGGGCCGGGTCTTGGCAATGTCATGGAGCGTATCGTCCAGCAGCGGCTCGGTGACACCGATGAACGAGGCCTCGACGCGGTCGAACTCGCGGCCCTCGTACAGGAGACGGGCGAGCTTGTGTACGTCGGCGTTGGCGTCCGGGTCGCTGGAGCCCCGGGCGCAGACGACGACGGCCACATCATCTTCGTCACGATCAACGCCAAGTTCGGCCTCGACAGCCGCCACACGGTCGTCCAGCAGGTCGAGTAGTGCCGGATGAACGCCCAGATGTGCACCGTTGGTGATCGTCAGTTCGGGGTGGGCCTCACGGGCCTGCTCGACGGCCAGCGGCACGTCGTTTTTGACGTGGCTGGCGGCGAACAGCGAGAGGTGGACCACCGACACCTGAGAGACTGCGCCGGCCAGCCCCGCGATGGCCTCGTCGATGGCCGGCTCCGCAAGTTCGAGGAAGCCGGCGTCGACCGGAATTCCGAGCCGACCTTCCAGTTCGACCGCGAGCTCGCGGACCTGTTCGTTCGACTTCTCTCGCCGGGAGCCGTGACCGACGAGCAACACCGCTTCGTCGTCCAGCGTGTCGGGCGCGGTGATAGCTTCGCTCATCGGACTCGTTCGATGCTTTTGCGGAGCTTGCGCCGGCGGCTCGGCGCGAACAGCCCCGTCTCCTCGCTGCCCTCGTACAGCCAGTCGCCGAGGGCAGGTGCCGCGTCGTCGGCGACGCCGAACCAGTAGCCCGACGAGGTTTCCGAGAGGTCGTCGTAGGGAGCATCGACCGGACAGCGGTCCAGCAGCGTTTGAATCGTCCGGAGGAGCCGTTCGTCTTCATGAACGAACGAGATGCCGACAGCGTCATCGTCGGACTTGAAACACACCGTGCCACAGCCTTCGAGCAGGCCTCGCAGAAGTTGTCGGTCGTAGTCGGCCAGTGCGTCGAAGCGGTAGCCGCCCGAATCACCCTCGAACGGGAGGCCGAGTGCGGCGCTGGCGCGGTCGGCGAGCCCGCCGACGACCTGTACCGTGAACTCCTCCTCCTGACGCGTGATGGAGGTATCGTGGGCGTAGGCTCGCTCAACGATGCGGCGGTCGGCCCGTTCTGCGCCGGCGATTGACGCGAGGCGGCGAGCGGCCGTCTCATCGTTCGTCCGGACAGTGACACAGCCGTCCTCGCACTCGCCGTCGCCGGCGACCCGGCCCCAGAAGTACGCCGTCTCGGGGTGGGCTGCGAGCATATCGTTCGGCGCGCCGGTCTCGACGCTCATGGCTGGACCTCCTCGGTGTCACTCGCCGGCACGTCGACGGTCCCTGGGTCCTCCTCGACGGATTCCACGTGAATCGCGTCCAGCGGACAGGCCGCGGCGGCCTGCTCGGCGTCGTCCCGCCGGTCGTCGTCGAACGTCGCCACGACGGCGTGGGCGTCGTCGACCTTCAGTTCGGTCGGGCCGTCCGTATCGAGCGTTGCCAGTCCCTCGCCGTCCTCGGCGAAGCGCCCGTCGCGGACGAGACAGGCGAAGACCCCGTCGCAGGCGTCGCGGTCGATGGTGATCTGGTACATGGTCAGTAGTCGTACTTGGTCTCGTAGCCCCGCGGGGTCACCATCCGGTCGTCCCAGACGTAGGTGTCCTCGTTGCCCACGAGCAGCGTGGTTGTCATGTCGACGAGGTCCGTCTCGCCGAGTTCGGGAAGCTCGCCGAGTTCGACAATCTCGACCTGTTCGTCCTCGCGGCCGGCGGCGTGGACCACGCCCACCGGCGTCTCGGGATCGCGGTGTTCCAGCAGTATCTCACAGCACTTCTCGTAGTTGTCGCGGCGCTTGCGGCTCCACGGGTTGTAGATGGTGATGGTGAAACCCTCCTTGGCGGCGGCGTGCAGCCGCGACTCGATGGTCGGCATGTCGGTGAGGTGGTCCGACAGCGAGATGGAGACGGTGTCGTTGACCAGCGGTGCGCCCACACGGGCGGCACAGGACTGGGCCGCCGGAACGCCGGGGACGACATCGAAGTCGAGCATCGTCGCCGTCGCGCCCTTGGATTCGATGATCTCTAGCGCAAGGCCGGCCAGTGCGTACACGTTCGGGTCGCCGCTGCCGATGATGGCCACGTCATTGCCCGCCAGCGCGCGGTCGATAGCCTCCTCAGTCCGGGACACTTCGCCACACATCGGCGTGTTGTAGATGTCCTCGGCCTGCTCGGTTACCTCGTCGGGCAGCAGTTCGACGTAGGTGGTGTAGCCGACAATGTGTTCGGCGTCCAGCAGCGCGGAGCGGGCGCGGGCGGTCATCCCCTCTGGCTGGCCAGGGCCGAGGCCGACGGCGATGAGCTGGCCCGGCTCGGCGTCGAAGTCATCGACAGTCGCGCCGACTTCCTCCTCGTCGGAGGCGTCGGAAGATGACGACGAGGAGGCCCCACATTTGGAAGCCGTGTCATCGCCCGTGTCCGGCGTCGTCTCCGTTGACGAACTCGCCGTGCTCGCGCCGCATTTCGAGGAGGTGTCAGTTTCCGCCTCGCTCGCGGCGTCGCTGCTCGCGTTCTCCGAGGCGCTTTCTGTCTCGCTCGCCCCGCACTTCGATTCCGTCTCGGTGCTTGCGTCGGTAGTGTTGTCAGTACTCATTGTTAGAAATCATCGACGTCACGCCCGCCACGCGGGGTGACAAGGAACTCCTGGTAGTCGTTGCGCCAGACTTCAGTCTCGTGGGTGCCGACGACGATTGACGAGCCCATGCCGCCGACCTTGTCGTCGTGCTCGGGCAGTTCACCGAGCGTCGTGATGGTCTCCGTTTCGTCGTCGAGGTTGCGGCCGGCCTCGCCGCGGCCGGAGTCGTTGACGATGGCGGCGGGCACGTCGTCCGCTCGTTCCTCTCGAAGGACATCGACGGCCCGCTCGTAGTCGCGCCAGCAGTTGTAGAGGACGACAACGAAGCCCGAAATTGCGGCAGCCCGAAGCTTCTCTTCGATCTCGTCCCAGCCGCGCCACTTGTCGGACAGCGAGATCGTACAGAAATCGTTCGACAGCGGCGCGCCGAGATTCGCTGCGCCAGACAGTGCAGCGGTCACGCCGGGGACGATTTCAATAGGAACGTCGTCGGCGTCGTCGGCGTCAGCCATCGTGAACAGCAGGTCTGACTTCCCGTAGACGTTCGGGTCGCCGCCGGAGACGTGGGCGATGTCCTCGCCCTCCCGGACACGCTCGAACGCTTCGCGGGCGAGTTCGACCTGCTTGCCCATCGACGAGCGAATGAGGGTCTGCTGTCGGCCGTCGGGGCGCTCCAGCACGGTCCCCTCTTCGTCGGCTACCTCGCTGCCGTCAGATTCGCCGTCGAGCTCAGCGGACTGGGGCGGCAGCGTCCCATCCTTGCGGAGGAACTCCTGGTAGAGGTTCGAGGCGATGACGCAGTCAGCGGTCTGGATCACGTCTTTGGCCCGCTGGGTCATGTCGTGAGGGAGGCCCGGACCGATACCGACGACGTACAGCGTGCCGTAGTCGTCCGGTCGGGTCGCCACCGTCGCCGAGGCGGCCACGTCCTCGGTCCCGCTCATTTGCCGATCGCCACCGTCACGGCCTCGTCGTAGCGGGTCTTCTCCGCGAGCAGGTCGTGCTCGCGGCCAGCGGCGATGGCCGACGCCTCGGCGATGCCCGGCCAGCCGATGAGTTCCTTCGACCGCGAGGGCGTCGGACCCTCGAACTCCTCCAGAGTTTCCTTCTCGAAAGCGATGACGCCCAGTCCCCACTCCTCGGCGGCGGCCAGCATCCCATCCTCGTCAGCTTTCCGGGTACCGGTGGCGACGAACTCCACATCGTCGCGGCCAAGATCAGCCTCGTCGAGGGCCTGTTCCCACGCCGCGTGGAACTGCTCGACGTCGGCCCCGGCGACACTGCCGGTGCCAAGCACGACGCCGTCATCGCTGTTGCGCTTGAGCACCGTCACGTCGTCGTCAACCAGCACGGCTTTCGGCCCGTCAAGCCGTTCTATCGGGCCGAGTTCGTCGTCCAGTACGGCGAGGTTCGTCGCGACCGTGGAGTCGCCGTTGACGACGTGGGCGTCGAGCGCCTTGGCTTGCTTCTCGACACCCTGCTTGTCGGCAGCTTCGCTTGCGGTCGTCATCGCCGGTACTGCGCCCATCGACGCGAGGTCGTCAGCGACCTGGTTTGCCCCGTGGTGGCCACCGGTGATGGGGATGGCCCATGTCAGTTCCTCATCGACGACACAGATCGCGGGGTCGTCCCACTTGTCGTCGAGCAGGTGGGCGGTCTTGCGCATCGCGATGCCGCTTGCCATCAGGCCGATGAAGCAGTCGTACTCGCCCCAGTGCTCCTCGAACACGTCGCCGTGGTATTCGAGGATGTCGATGGACTCGTAGCGGTCGCCGATGTCGTCGACGATCTCCTCCGCTGTGTTCATCTTCCGCTCGAAAGCGACGATAGCGATGTCTTCGGCTACTTCACCGTCGGAATCAGGCGCTTTGCAACTGTTCGAACCGGAGTCGTCGTCTGTCTCAGTGCTCATCAGTCATCAGCCTCCTGTGAGTCCGCGTCGCTCCCCCGGTTGGCCCAATCGCCATAGAGGAAGGAGCGCTCGTAGTCCTCGCCGCCGACAGCGTCGCCGATGACGACCATCGCGGAGGCGCGATAGCCGGCGTCCTCCAGTTTCTCGCCGATGGTCGCAATCGTCCCCTCGATGACGTCCTCGTCGGGCCAGGACGCGTGGTAGATGGCCGCCACTGGCGTCTCGGGGTCGTGCCCGTCTTCTAGCAGGCGGTCCATCGTCTCGCTGACGGCGTGAGTCCCCAGATAGATACAGGTCGTCACATCGCCCATGCCGACGAATTCGGAAATGTGGTCCTCGTCCTCGTCCAGGGTCTTGCCCTGCGGGCGCGTGAACGCGACATGGTTGGCGACCTCGTTCAGCGTCAGCTGGGTCCGCATCGTCGCGCTTGCAGCGAATGCGGAGGTAACGCCGGGGACAATGTAGGTCGGGACGCCCTCGTGTTCGAGTGCGTCCATCTGCTCTAGCGCCGCACCGTATATCGCGGGGTCGCCGCTGTGAAGCCGGACAACGGTGTCGCCGGCTTCGTAGGCGTCCCGCATCAGTGGGATCAGCTCTTCGAGGTCCTTGCCGATGGAGGAAACTGTCTCGGCGTCCGCGCAGTACTCCTCAAGCAGTTCGCTGTTGACGAGCGAACCGGCGTGGACCACAAGGTCGGCATCGGCCAGCAGTTCGCGGCCGGCGACGGTCAGCAGCCGGGGGTTGCCCGGGCCGGCCCCGACAAAGGGGATGCCTTCCTGCTCGTCGCCGGCGTTGTGCTCGTAAACGCGGTCGTCTCGGTTCCTGGCGACAGAATCGATTGCCGTCTGCGGGTCCGTCTCGGTAGTCTCCTCAGTCATGCTGCACCTCGTCGCCACAGAGGGCGGCTTCGGAGCGTTCCTGTCTGGCAAGGTCACCGTTGGACTGCTCGCCGCCGTCAGTCACGACACCGCTCTCGTCAGCCGCTTCGAGGAAGGCATCGGTCGCCTGTTCGACGCGCGTCTCGGGTTTCTCAGCGTAGGCCAGCGTGTAGTAGTCTCGCTCGTCGATATCGCTCGGATCGTCCGTGACAACTGTCTCGCCCTGCTCCATGAACAGCCGGCGGCCGTACACCACGTCGTAGCCGGCATCGACCAGCCCCTCGTGGGTGGCCGGCGCGTCGGTCACTTTGAACAGGATCATCCGGTCGGGGCCGGTCGGCGACGCGCCGCGGTCGGCCTCCCGCAAGGCGAGGCTCGATCCTGCAGTGATCTCGACGCCCAGCGCCGTCGTGAATGCCGACATGGCGCTGACACCGGGCACAACTTCCAGATCGACATCGGGGTGGAACGCGGCGAGCGTCCGTCGGAGGTGGCCGAAGGTCGAGTAGACGTTCGGGTCACCGAGCGTGACGAAGGCGGCGTTGCCATCGCGAGCGGTCGGCGCAATCTCCGCGGCGGCCTCCTTCCACGCCGACCGGAGCTTCTCCTCGTCGCGGGTCATCGGGAAATCCAGATCGCCGATGCGCTCCTCGGGGACGTGTTTTGTCGCAACCGACCGGGAGAGCCGCCCCGGTGAGTACACCACGTCGGCTGATTCGAGGGCGCGCTTCCCGCGGACGGTCACGAGGTCCGGTTGGCCGGGACCAAGGCCGATGCCGTAGAGGGTCATCGGTCGCCTCCCCCGGTAGCTGTGGAGTCAGTCGGCGTACCACCGTCAGCGGCCACAGCATCGCTGGCGCTACCGACGAGCATGTACACCGGGTTCTCCGAATTGAAGCTCGTCGCGCCGGCGAGTTCGTAGCCGTGGCTCACCTGGAACTGGACGACCTCCTCCAGAATATCGCGCTCACGGAAGGCCTCGGTCGCCGCACCAGCGACTTCGAGCCGCGAGACGTTCATTACAATGCGGTCGACACCGGTCTCGACAGCGTGGTCGAGGACGGCCTCATAGTTGCGCGACCCGCCGAGGAAGAGAGCATCAGCGTCGTCCGGCAAGCCCTCCGGGGCCTCAGCCTCACGGAGTTCGACATCGGCGTCGATGTCGTTGGCGGCGAGGTTCTTGCGAGTCACATCGAGTCGACTGGCTTTGCGTTCAAGCGCAGTGACCCGCCCGGCCCGGCGCGCCGCCGTGATTGTGACGGCACCGGTACAGGAGCCGACCTCCGCAAAGTGGTCGGATCCGGTGAGAGCGAGTTTGCTGGCGAGGACGGCCCGGACCTCCGGCTTGGTGGGACCGGCCTTCGCGTCGTGTGGGAGCGAGACGCGGGACATCACGCTATACAACTACAGTAGCGCGTAAAACAATTTTGGTTGTATTAATCCAAGTCGGGCTGAGTTCAGGCGCGGGTGGATGGTAGTGTCGGAGCTACCGGCCTCAGATATCCAGCCGACGGCAGCCGTACCGGTAGAGGACAGCAAGTGAACCGGCCCAGAGGAGATGGCCCACCAGCGTGACGGCGGTGAGGTTCGGGAGGCTCGCCTCGATGCCGACCAGAGAGAGCCACACGGGCATGATAAGACCAGCTGCGACGAGCCAGAGTGCGAGCGCCCAGCCGAGGGCGACGCCGTAGTAGCGCGCACGGTCGGAGAGGTGATCCGGAACGGACTGGACCAGCGCGGCGTAGGCAAGCCCGAAGACGACGCTGTGGAAGCCGTGGGTAATCCAGCCGACCAGCGCGTTCTGGACGCCGTACAGCGCCCCAATGACCGGCACGCTCCCGGAGAGCAGCTGGTACGGAATGCCCATCACGACGGCGGCGACGACGGACGTACCGACGGTGAGGCCGATTCGGCGGGGCGAGAGCCCGTACACCTCGTCTGATTCCGGTAGCATGACGCCGCCGTCAGTTGAGACCCGGGGGAGTGTCAGCGTTATTGTCGTCCCGTCGTCGGTCACGGTGGCGTCGGTCCGCCCACCGTAGCTCTGGACGAGTAACCGCACGAGGTCCAGCCCGAAGCCGGTCGACCGGTCCTCGTAGGAGCCGATTTCACCGCGCTCCAGCAGGTCCAGTTGGTGTTCGGGCAACCCTGGTCCGTTGTCGCTGACGCTGATGGTGACGGTGTCGGTGGCGTCGGTGACTACTATCTCGACCTCGGGGTGGTCGCTGTCGTTGTAGACGACCGCATTCACTACCAGATGCCGCAGAAGGTGTTCAAGCATCGTGTTGGCCCGCACGTGTAACTCCGCCGGCACATCGGTCTGCAGGTCGTACTCGGCGTGGGGGTAGTTTTCGCGGGCCGCGTTGAGGCCCGTCTCGACGCAGGGGACCACTGGTACGGCATCCAGCGACACGTCGGAGCCGCCGCGGGTGATGTGTTTCATGTTTTCGACGACCTGCTGGACACCGGCCGAACGATCGTCAACCACCGACAGGACGTCAGCTGCCCCGACGTCGTCACGCGACTCCACAACCTCGACTCGGCCACGGATGACGGTCAGCGCGTTCAGGACTCTGTCACGGAGGATGCGATTGACCAGGTCCAGCCTGGCGGCCTGCTGTTCGAGTTCGTGTTGCTGGCGATTCGACCGGCCGGCGTAGACGCCGGTAAGCGCGCCGCCAACGCTGCCACCGATGAGGAAGTTCGATAGGTAGGTTCGGCTTCCCGGCGAAGAGAGAGGCCCCATGCTCCCGTTGCCGGCCAGCGTCAACAGGACCAGAACAAACATCGCGCCAGTACCGGCGAGACACCACAGCGTGACCGTCCGGACGAACGCACCCTCGAACTCACCGATCACGAGTGCGATACCGAATGCCGATAGACCTAGACCGAGTACCAGCGGCAGGACGCCGCCGAAAACGAACATCAGCAGGTTGTCCACGACTGCCAGCGTGACTGTGAACCGGGTGAGGAAGAAGCCGAGTCCGGCGATGACGAGTCCGGCCGGCGAGAAGCGACGACCGAAAGAACGAATGTATTCGGACATGGTTCGACCCCGACGGATCTACCTTCGGGATACATACCATTTCGATTCAGCGTACAAAGCGGTTACCCAGGATCTGTGACATATGGTAGTGCTATCGGTCAGAACTCCGGCCCAGGAGCCGGCACGCCGCCTCCGTCGTCGCCGCCGTCAAGATCGAACTCCTCGCGCAGTTCCCGGATACGGTCCCGAATGTCGGCGGCCAGTTCGAACTCCAGGTTGTCCGCGGCCTCCTGCATCCGGTCCTCCAGTTGCTCGATCTGGCGGGCGGCCTCGTCGGCGTCGCTCGCGCCGTCGCCCGAGATGCCGCCAGTGTCGGTCTTGCTCCCCGGCAGGTTTGTCTCGCCGACAGCCTTCTCGATAGTCGTCGGCTCGAAGCCGTGTTCCTCGTTGTACTGCTGCTGGATGCGCCGGCGGCGCTGGGTCTCCTGAATGGCTGACTGCATGGCGTTGCTGCGCTCGTCGGCGTACAGTACCACTTCCCCGTTGACGTTTCGGGCGGCGCGCCCCATCGTCTGGACGAGCGTCGTCTCCGAGCGAAGGAACCCTTCCTGATCGGCGTCGAGAATCGCGACCAGCGACACCTCCGGAATATCGAGCCCTTCCCGGAGCAGGTTGATGCCGACCAGCACGTCGATGTCGCCGAGCCTGAGCGACCGGATGAGTTCGTGGCGCTCCAGCGTGTCTGTCTCGTCGTGCATGTAGGCGACGTCGACACCTGCTTCTTCGAGGTACTCGGTGAGGTCCTCGGCCATGCGCTTGGTCAGCGTCGTCACCAGCACCCGCTCGTCGCGCTCGACCCGCGCGTCGATGCGTTCGAGCAGGTCCTCAACCTGGCCCGTCGCCGAAGCGATCTCAACAGCCGGGTCGACAAGATGGGTCGGCCGGACGATCTGTTCGACGACCTGGTCGCTGTGCTCGCGCTCGTAGTCGCCCGGCGTTGCGCTCACATACAGCGTCTGGTCGGTCTTCTCCTCGAACTCCTCGAAGGTGAGCGGGCGGTTGTCGAACGCTGTCGGCAAGCGGAAGCCGTTCTCGACGAGGCTCTCCTTGCGGCTCTTGTCGCCCTCGAACTGCCCGCGAACCTGGGGTAGCGTTTGATGCGACTCGTCGACAACAGTGAGGAAGTCCTCGGGGAAGTAATCCAGCAGGGTGTAGGGAGCCTCACCAGTCTCGCGGTCCGAGAGGTGGACTGAGTAGTTCTCGATGCCCGAACAGTACCCCGTCTCCTGCATCATCTCGATGTCGAACGTGGTCCGCTCTTCGATTCGCTGTGCGGCGACGTGGTTGCCCTGGCGCTCGAAGTAGCTGATGCGCTGCTCCAGCAACTCTTCGATCTCGTCGATGGCCCGCTGGAGTCGCTGTTCGGGTATCGAGTAGTGCTCCGCCGGGTGGAGCAGCGCCGCTGGCTCCTCGCTCTTTACCTTCCCTTCCAGCGGATCAATCTTCAGCATCCGGTCAATCTCATCGCCCCAGAACTCCACACGCAGGGCGTACCGGCCGTACATCGGGTAGATTTCCAGCGTGTCCCCGCGTACGCGGAAGGTCCCCTGTGTGAAGTCCACGTCGTTGCGTTCGTAGTTCAGGTCGACCAGCCGACCGAGCAGTTCGTCGCGCTCGATCTCCTGACCGACGTCCAGCGAGAGGGACATATCGATGTAGTTGCGCGGATCACCGAGCCCGTAGATGGCCGACACCGACGCGACGACGATGACGTCGTCCCGGGTGAGCAACGAGCGTGTCGCGGAGTGACGCAGCCGGTCGATTTCGTCGTTGATCGAGGCATCCTTGTCGATGAAGGTGTCCGTCTGCTCAACGTAGGCCTCGGGCTGGTAGTAGTCGTAGTAGGAAACGAAATACTCGACAGCGTTGTCGGGAAACAGTTCGCGGAATTCCTCGTACAGCTGGGCCGCGAGCGTCTTGTTGTGGGCGATGACCAGCGTGGGTTTCTGAATCTCCTCGACGACCCACGAGACCGTGTTGGTCTTGCCGGAGCCAGTTACACCGAGCAACGTCTGTCGGTCCATCCCCTGACGGAACCCCGATGCCAACTGCTCGATAGCGTCTGGCTGGTCGCCCGCCGGGTCGAACGGAGCGTCGACGCGGAACTCACGGTCGACGTCCGGCCGGTCGATAGAAAGTGGCCCACCGGTGTCGCTCATTGTCTGCATGTCGGGCTGGACGGACTTGAGCCGCGTGGTTCATGTAAGAGAGGACCGGCCGGATTGTGTTGTAAAGGTGATACGACATCCCGGAGACGAAGAGAAGATGCAAAGATGTTAGTATCGAAAGTAAGCATCCAATACGGTTCAGGTGAGCTATAAACAGTCTTTTAGTTTTATTCTATCTCATGATTGGATATCTGACATGGGTGAGACAGAGACATCGACCGAGAGCGAGGAGATACTCGTCAGCAGGCGCTGGTCGGTCGGAAACTGGGCCGTTATCGGGCTGTTCTTCGTTCTGACCATTGTCGGCATCGCGATGGCAGCGGGAGCGTTCGGCCGTGAGCTACTCACCGGAACGGTCGGCGGCGACGGTCCGGGAGTCATCATACCGGTGGCCGTCTTCCTGTACTCGGGCCTGGGTGCGCTGGGCTATGTCTTCACGAAACTGATGACCTCACTCGACGACTACGACAAGTGGAGCGACTTCGAAAACCTCGCCGAGATGTTGATGCGGATTCCCGCCGCCTGGCTTCTGGCTGTCGGCGTCTACCAGTTCGGCAGTCTGGCACTCGGCTCAACGGAACTCGCGTCGTCGCAGCTGGCCACCGGTATCCCGTTCCTCGTCGGCCTCTACGTCAATGTCGCGTTCAAGTGGCTGGGCGGTCTGGCGGACCGACTACTCGGACAGCAGGCAGAGCGGTCAGGGTGGGTGGATAGCGACAGTGGGTCAAGCGGCGGCCAGACCACGGCTGATGGTGGGGCCGCCGAGCGGCGTCCGGACCCCGGACAGGGCTCCGACGGAGACGACTAAGGCGTCGACATCTGGCGATTCCACAACGAGGCGCGGACAGGAAGCGCGGTCAGCAGACCGGCTTCGGGTTCACGCCGAGGTCTTCGAGCGTCTCGAAGTATTCGTCGTAGGCCGCCGAAATGACGTCAATAGCAGCTTCCTCCGCCTCGTTCCAGTCGTCATCGCTTTCACACACGGCATCAAGCAACTCGGCAGCTGCTTCACGGAGGTCTTCCACATCGCTGCCGGCACTCCGGAACGTGCTCGCAGTCTGGGGGTCCGCCTGTCCGGTGAAGAAGCCGGTGTACTGCTCTTTGACCTTCTTGTCGACGAGCGTCCAGCCGACGAATCCGCCGAGACGTTCGACTGTCCCGTCAAGGCCGTCAAGCACGTCGTGCATTGCCGGTGTCCGGCCAGCCGACTCGGCGTCAGTGTTGTCACGACGGTCGGCCGTCTCAGCCGCGGCGTCAGCGAAAAGCGCCGCCGCGTCGTCATGCTCGTCGCCACTCCACGCATCGAACGTCTCGTGGGCGGCCTGCTCGCGAGCGGCCGCCGCCGCCATCACCACATCGGGTTCCATCTCGCCGCGGGTGTCGGCGTACAGCGTCTTCGAGGAGCCGAGTCGAGAGAGTTCCGTCTGCTGGTCGTCACGAACTGCGTCGATGAGGTCAGCTGCAGTCATACTCCACGCTGCGGTCGGCGCGGGCTTGTAACCATCGAACACGTCGCTGGGCGAGTAACACGGCTGAGGGGAGTAAGCCCCCTTCTGTTCGGGCCAGCATTCGGCTGAGCGGCCACGCCCAGCGCTTGCGCGCGATGTCGGACTACCTGTCGACGCAGCCTTGCACCGGTGAGGTTTCGCCGTTCCATCGGTCCGTCGCCAGCGTGGGGCATCAGAGATGGCCCACAACCGCACGAATCGGGGTCACCGATTCGCGACTGCCCTCGGTGGGTTAACTCTCCCTCGCTTTGGCAGCGTGACCGAAGGTCACGTCTAGCCTCGCTCGGGATTCGCACACCTCATTGGTCTGACGACGACGTGTCGTTGCTGTTCCAGAGCCGACGGTCTCCCGCCCCAGACTTGCGTCCGGTCACCTGTCCAACAGGTGGGGGGACTTTCCTCATGCCTTGCGGCACGGGAGCTGGCCTCCCTCTGCCATCCCTCTCTATGCCAGTGCCTCGAATAAGGCTTACCAACCACCTTTTTTGACCGGGGTTCGCGCTCGCTGCTGGCGAGCGCTCAACCCCCGCCCAAAAACGTGGTCCTCATGAGCGTAGCGAGCGAAGGCTCGTCAGAGCTGTGCTCTGAGGCGGGTCGCGCGACGGAGCGCGTTCCCGGTCGCAACTGCGTGTCGAGTGTACTCAAGAGAACAGATCGCCACGCAACCCAGCGGGAAACGAATCGAGAAACGAAGCGAGAGTGCCCAGTAGGCGCGTCTCAGTCGTCGGAGGTCAGCGGCTCGCCGGCACCGTTGGTCGGGGCAGGCGAGGCTTGCATGTCGTCCTCGTCGGCGTAGGGGTACCACGTCATCTTCGTGTTATGCAGGTACGGATCGTTGTAGTCCGTCTCTTCCGGTTCGACCATCTCGGCCAGCGTCTCCTCATCGCGGTCTTCGACGAAGTCACGGAAGGTTTCGCCGCCCTCACGCGCGTCTTCGAAGTTGTTGACGAGGTTCTTGATTGCGCCGGGGACTTCGTCGGCTGGGACACGCATTTCGACCCAGTCAGCGAAGCGCGGGTCGTCGCCGAGGCCGCCGCCGAGGCCGATGTCGAGTGCCTCGACCGGTTCGCCGTCCTTGCGGGTCTTCATCCCACGCAGGGAGACGTCGGCAATCTGGGGCTGGGCACAGGAGGCCGTACAACCCGAGAGGTGAATGTGGAAGTCCTTGTGGTCCTCGGGCAGTTCGACGTTGTCCTTGAGCCAGCGAGCGTAGCGGACCTGGCGGTTCTTCGTCTCGACGATGGACAGCGAGCAGTACTCCGTGCCCGTACAGGCGATGGAACCACGCATGAACGGCGACGGGTCCGGGGAGTAGTTCTCCAGCAGCGGTTCGCTGGTGAACTCGTCGAGGTTCTCCTCGGGAACGTCGGTGACGATGATGTTCTGGCGCTGGGTCAGTCGGACCTCGCCGGAGCCGTACTCGTCGGCGAGTTCCGCGAGTTCGAGCACGTCGTCAGCACCCATGCGGCCGACCAGAACGTTCAGTCCGACGTAGTAGTTGCCGTCTTTCTGCTCGTGGATCCCAACGTGGTCGTTGTGCCCGTCCTGGGACCCGGTGTTGTAGCTGTACTGGTCGCGCATGTCCTCACCGGCGGTCTCCAGTTCGAAGTCGACGTACTCCTCCTGCAGGACCGAGCGCATCTTTTCCGGCCCCCATTCGTCCATGAGGAACTTGATACGGGCGTTGAATCGGTCCTCTCGGTCGCCGTGGTCACGGAAGAGCGCAGACATGCCGTGAGCGGCGTCAGCGGCCTGCTCCGGCGGGACCCACACATCAATGTCGCGTGCAAGGCGCGGTTCCTTGCGGGAGAGGCCGCCGCCGACGCGGATGTTGAAACCAAGGTCACCGTCTTTCTCGGCTGGCTCGAAGGCGAGGTCGTTGATGTCACCCTGGCCACAGCCCTCATCACAGCCGGCGATGGCGACTTTCCACTTGCGCGGAAGGTTCGAGTAGTCGTCGTTACCTTTGAACGTCTCATGGAGGTCCTCGGCGACTGGCCAGGCGTCGACGTGCTCGTGCTTGTCCTTGCCGGCGACGGGACAGCCGACGATGTTCCGCCAGGAGTCACCACAGGCCTGCTGGGTTCCCAGCCCAACAGCTTCGAGCTTGTCGAAGATCTCCGGAATGTCCTCCAGTTTGATCCAGTGGAGCTGGATGCTCTGACGGGTCGTCCAGTCACAGTAGGCGTCGCCGAACTCGGGGTTTTTCGCGGGACCGCTGGCGTACTCCTTTGCGACTTCGCCGATGACTTCGAGCTGGCCGGGTTTGATGACGCCGTTTGGCGTCCCGATACGCATCATGAAATACGATTCTTGGCCGGAGCGCTGATGGTACAGACCCCACCACTTGAATCGCTCGAACCAGGCGTCCTGCTCGTCTTCAGGGATGGCGTCCCAGCCCTGCTCCGCAAACTCCATCAAATGCTCCCGGATCTCGTTGCCGTAAACCTCGTCTTTCCATTTCTCGACTTTACTGGGCATAGCTAATGTATCCCAACACACGTCACACAGACTTATACACCACGCTTTGCCGTCAACCGTCTCCCCCACTCCCCGAAATAGGACATTATTACCTATTCTTCCAGAGTAGCGAGGCGGGTCCGTTTCTCCGGAATATGGATGCTCTCGTGGACAACGCCGTAGAACTCACCAGAATCGGGGTCCATAACGCGACCGACCGTCAGCCAGTCGGTAACGCCGCTCTCGCCACACGAGATACACTGGCCAGCGATTCGAGCCTGGATATCAGGGTAATCCACACCCACTTTCACAAACCCTTCAGCGAGGAAGTCCGTCGTCTCACACCCGCAGAAGTCGCTTCGAGCCAGCAACCACAGGTCGGAGACGTTCACTTCCCGCGAGTCGTTGACGGAGATCCAGGCTCCGTCGTCTAGCTGGTGAACGTCGGTTGTCATTACATCTCATTAGATCCCCGAGCCACCTGAGGGCGTCGTCGGGTGCAAGTATCACCGGGGCTGGGCTGGACCGACTTCCGTCATGCGGTGAGTGATCGGTGATACCGTGTCACATATATTGTCGCATTCCGTACAAGATGTAAACAAATGTTGCCTATAAGCCGCAGTGCGGGCCAAGCTTACATCAGAGGCGGTGTTTAAGATAATAGGGTCATTACAAAGGGATACGACACTGCGTGGCGGCCACCCCGGTCGTCGCTGTGAGAGAAACGATGACGAACGCACAACAGACCCATGACAACGACGCCGAGCGCGAAGAGCCAACTACAGACCATCTCGACAACGTCGAGGACGGCTGTGGCTGCACAGAGATCTGGGAGCACATGAGCGAGGAGCGCGAGAGCGAAAGCGCATCCGACGACTGACACCCCCGTACGGGATACTTTTGTGCGACGACCCCTAAACGAGTAGTGATGCCAGAGGGGCCCCACGACTATCGTCCATCAACCGATCGCGAATCCCCGGTCGGCAAGCCAGTCATTCGCGGTGACCCAGCACTCACCGGACAGCGGCCAGAGGAGGCTGTCGAGTTCGATCCGGACGATCCTGAGAGTCTCGAACTCGCCGCCAGAACCGTCAAGCAGTTCTCCGAGAACACCGCCGGGGCGGACGACAACGTGTATATTCTCCGTGGCGCGGCCGCGTGCGCGGCCCTAGTCCGTGGCGAAGGATCCTACAAGGCCGCCACCGAGCGAGCCGGTGGTGACGCATCGGTCTCGTTCATCCGCAAGTGGTCTCGCGTCCACGACCTTCCCCGGGCGATCCGCATCCACGTCGCGAAAGGGGAAATCGCACCAACAGCGGCCAAGCATATCGCCAGAGTCGCCGGCGAAGCCCGGCTGCTGCTCGCGTGGGCCACACTCGACCACAATCTAACCGTCCGGCAGATCAGATCCGTGGCGAGCAGCATCAACGACGGCGCATCCGTCGACGCGGCGCTTGCCAGAGAGGGGTATTCGCTCGGCAAGTTGTCGACACATCTCGACCGCGACGCCTACTGCAAACTCCGCCGGCAAGCGGCGCTGGATGGAGCCGATCCGGGCGCGGTCATCAGCGAGGCAATCGACTCGTACTTCGATGACGGACCGTAAGGTCTTAACCGTCGCTCCTCCGAGCGAATACCGAGGGCCGGTAGCTCAGTTAGGCAGAGCGTCTGGCTTTTAACCAGATGGTCGGGGGTTCAACTCCCTCCCGGCCCGTGCAACGAACCGATGAGCGTCGCGAATCGGTGAACAAGCCGGGCAGGAAAGAATTGAACCCTGGAAGGCACGCACAGCGAACGGACGTGAGCGAGCATGTCTTCCTCCGGTTCAACTCCCTCCCGAGCCTATGAACGACAGTGCACGGTGGCGACGCCACAGAGATGCCTACCCAGGATCGTTTCATTTACCATGGACACGGGAGAGCAGTACACTATGGACGGAACCCCGAAGTTACTCGATGATCCACTGAGGCCGCTGGGGGTCTCAGTCGGCATCTTGCTTTTGTTTGCCACGTTTGCAGCAATCGCCAGCACACCGTGGCAGACACACATGACGATGTCATCCGCAATCCTGCAACTGATCGCAGCGGTCGGAATGGGCGGTATCGGTATCGGGCTCGCGTATCTCAGTTGGACAGCAAAAGCGTAAGCCGAGACACGAAAGTCCTGTCCTGAAAGGAAAAACCGACACCGAAGGGTTCGAGAGACCGATGGTCTCTCGTCATCAGAGACGACTTTGCCGTCTCGGACGTCCCCGAGGCTTCACGTTCCAACGACGCGACTTGCAGAAACAGATGAGGACGGGCCGCCACCGGTTTCCACAGCGTTCGCAGTCACCACGGGTGAGACTTCGGCCTGACACACCTGAAGACCGCTAGAAAGAACGTGTATGATGCATTCGCGTCCCTATCCATCTCAAACCCGCACGACGGACAACTTTGTCCGTACACTGTTACTCGATCAAAACGCTAGACAGACTGGGAAACACATACTGTACTGAGCGATTCAAGAAATCTGGATCTGAAAAAACAGCGACTATTATCCGCGCGTCGGTAGGTACGCCATCGACAGCATCAGGACGGCCGCGATACCGGAGAGAATCGAGACGCCCCAGATACCGTTCTTGCGCTCGTGGAAGTACTCCTGCTGATTGAGCGTCGTCTGGTAGTCATCGTACTGCGAAACCGGCACGATTTCGACGGTGTGGTGGTCCGGGAAGTGCGTGAAGAATTGCTGACTGCTCAGCGTGACGTTTCCACCCTCCGTTAGCTCAATAGTGCGGTCTCGCGGTGCGAACCATTCGAGCGTCGCCCCCTCGTCAGTCACTTCGGAAATGGTCGCTTCCTGAGTTCCGCTGTCAGTCTGGTGTGGGTAGGTGTCGCCGGCTTCGAACGTCTGCGTACGTGGCTCAGGGAGCCACTCGTTCAGTGGAATCTGGGTGTTGTTTGACTTATAGACGACGTACTGGGTGCCATCCTGGGTCGCGAGAGTGTTCTCGACCGACGAGTCAGCCGCGAGAAGGGCGGTAACGTTGAACTCCTCTTTGAGCGTCACCGTGCTCTCGTTGCTGTCGGTGGAGACGCGGTAGCTCTCGTTCTGGTACGTCGTTGTAGTGTTGTGCTCAAGCGTTGCCGTGTATCTGGATGAGTCGTTCGTCCATGAGAGATCTGCGACCATCTCACCGCCGCCACCACCGCCGTGTCCGCCTCCGCCGCCGGTCGACAGGTGGATGTTCGAGGCAGTGTAGGTCGTTCCGTCGACAGTGAACGTACTCTCGTTGGTCAGTTCCGCGTCTGCGTCGAGCGACACCGTGGGCCGCTGGCTCTCCGCGACGCCAATGTACGCGTACGCGGCAACACTGATAACGAGGAAGAACGCGAAGTACGCCGCCGCGGCTCGTCGTTGCATATCAGGACGGTCAGACGCCGCGCCGTTTAATGATTACTTTTCGAGTGCACGAGCGAACAGACAGGCCCGCATAGACTCCCTGTACTGCGGGAGAAGAGTGAGCCGGGACGACCACGCTACCAGTCAGAACATGGCGGGAACCCAGATGCTGTCCAGTGTCCCCACCATCTCGTCCCTGCGACAGAACTTATTTCGCGAAGTAGCTGGTGAAAAAGCCCGAGAGGAACGACGAAATGCCGACAGCGATGGCCATGTCTGTCAGGCCCCACGGGGCATCTTCGTCGTCAGCCACCCAGACGGTGATCGCGACGCTGAATATCAGTGAGACGATACCATTCAGAAGATGCTTGTTTCTGAGAAGACTCATACACGTGCCCTTCGGACAGCGTCCGTATAGCAGTTACTCCACAGCGAATGTCCGTTAGTGGGAGTCCAGTGTGCAAACTGTTTCCCTGTCCGTCCCTGTGTATCAGGTATGGGACTTCCAACCACAGTTCTGGTTGTCGGCGGCGGTGCAACCGGCGTCGGTATCGCTCGTGACCTGGCGCTTCGCGGTGTCGATGTGACGCTGATCGAGCGTGACGGTCTCTCCAGCGGCACTTCGGGCCGCTCACACGGACTCTTACACAGCGGCGCGCGATACGCCGAATCCGATGCCATAGGTGCCGAGGAATGTATCGCTGAGAACCGCATCCTCCAGTCCATTGCCGGCGAGTGTATCCGTGACACCGGTGGCCTGTTCGTTCACCTTGACGAGGACGATGACGCGTACTTCAAAGCGAAACGCGAGGCCTGCGAGTCTGTCGGTATCGAAACCGAAGAACTGTCCGGCGATGCGGCACGGGAACGTGTTCCCGACCTCTCAGAGAACGTCGAGCGGGCGATAGAGGTCCCCGATGCGGTCATCTATCCCTCGCGGCTCGTCGCGGCGAATGCCGCCGACGCCGAGGCACACGGGGCTACAGTCCATCCCCACGCGCCACTGGAAGGGATGACCGTTGACGACGGGCGCGTCGTAGCCGCACAGCTCGGTGGCGACGTGAACGAACGCGTCGAACCGACCTATGTCGTCAACGCGGCCGGCGCGTGGGCTGGTGAGGTCGCGTCGATGGCTGACCTGTCCGTCGAGATGGCTCCCGCACGCGGGGTAATGGTCTCCGTCGAGTACGACCGGGTCGGTCCGGTGCTAAACCGGTGTCGGAACCCGGACGACGGCGACATCGTCGTCCCACACGAGCACGAAGCAGTGCTCGGAACCACGAGCGTCCCCGTCTCAGACCCCGACGACTACGAACAGGCCGACTGGGAGGTAGAACGGTCTATCGAGGAATGTGCCGCCATGCTCCCGCCGGTGGCCGACGCACCCGTGACTAGAACGTGGTGGGGCGTGCGACCGCTGTACGCGCCCGACGAAGGGGAGGGCGACCGTCGTGGTATCTCGCGGGGGTTCTTCCAGCTCGATCACGCGGACGACGGCATCTCGAACCTCGTCAGCATCGTCGGTGGGAAGCTGACCACGTACCGACAGATGGCGGAGTCGACGACCGACCTACTCTGTGACAGACTCGTCGTCGACGCCGAGTGTGAAACCGCAACCCGGACGCTACCCGGCGCGGATGACCCGGCACAGCTCGACGAGTACGTCGCCGCTTACGACGGTCAGGGACCAACTGATCAAGACGTGGTGGGAGGGGCTGCGCAATAAACTCGGGACAAAAGCTAGCGTGACTCCGATTACCCGTCACAACAGACTGTGTAGTGGACATCGGTGTCGACCAGCGAGCGCACTGTTTCCTCGACTGGGGCGACAGTCTCGAACTGCCCGAACTTACTCACGACCGTTTCATCAGCGTGCAACACGACCGTCCAGCGGCGCGTGCTACCCGGGCCAGCACGCTGTTCGACAGTTATTCTCCTGTCGGGGAGCCACACAGTCGTGGGTCTGTCGGTGGTGACTTGCCACGACGTACTGTCGTCCACTGTCGCCTCGACCAGGGTTTCGAGGCGATTGTGAAGGGCTTCCGATCCGCTGTGACTATCCATAGCAGACAGTTGCTGTCGGAGGGATAAGCCATTTCGACATCGCACCAACGTTCAAACGGCCGACACACGTATTCTTGATGTGACGCAGTCCCGTCTCGTCTACGACGGCAGCACCGACCTGTTCCGAAGCGCTGCCGCTACGGTTACCCGTTGCGCGAGCGACCTCCGCCCGTTCGCGTTCATCCTTATCGAGGGTGACTCCGTCCACGTCGGCGAGAAAGCCGTCAAAGAAGCACTCGGCGATCTCAGGGTTGCGGCCCCAATCGCTCGGCTGGCTGAGCAGGTATACCCGAGCGCGGCAGCCCCGTTCGGACGCGTCGTCCACGGTCAAGTGCCGGCAGACATCCATGGGACCTTTCAGCTTGACGAGACAGCCAAGGACCACATCGAACCGCTCCGCCGCGTCCACACGGAGTGACAACGAGTCAGGATTTCAGCCGATGCTAGCGTCGCGGACGAAACGTCGCACTATCTGGCATGGTCGCAACAAGAAAGCCAAAGAAGACATGTCCGAGCTACCCCTGCATCTGTGTTCCCGTACTGAAACTAGTGAGATCGTCGATACGCTCTTCGAGGGTTTCGATTTCCCGCCGTAATTCGTCGGACTCTGCGTCGTCACTGGCCGCAAGTCGGTCTTTGAGCCCCTGGAGGCGCGACTCCTTGACGTCTTCATCAACCTCTGCCTTCCTGACGTACTCGCTTTCCGATATTTCGTAAACGTCCGACTCAGTCAACTCTGTCACTGCCAGTGCTTCGGCTACTTTACTTGAGTCGACACTCATGACGCGGTCACGGTCGATACCGGCCTCCTCAAGCATAATTAACACTTCCTCTTCGTCCTTGAGCGATCGGTTGCGGCGCGACGTTCGCTGAACGGAGCCGTACTGACCATGGACGGGCTGATCGTGATGGAGCCTGTCGAGTAGTACATCGGCAATGTCTTGGCGAAGTTCGTTTGCGTTCCGCTGGACGTCCGAACAGAGCGTGTATATATTCACCAGCGCATCCGTCTCCAACGCCGTGGTATCTGACATTTCGTGACGTTCTAGCGCGTCGATAAGAAGCAAGGCGTCTGAGTACACGTCGATTCCATCGGGTTCGACACGTTCGCTCTCGCTGGCATCTGAGTCGTCGCTCGCCAGTTGCGTATCAGTCACACCTTCTTTTTCGGCGATGATTCCCCGTTCTTCGTCGATTTCAAAGTGGGGGTGCAGACTCAGTACCGTCGGGTACGGATCGGCATCAACTGGAAGCCGATCGAGATCGAACTCGTTGTTCGAGTCCTGAATCCGCCGGTAGAGTGTCTCAAACTGCTCACGCTGGAGCGGTCGTCGCTCCCCCGTGTCGGAGAACGTGATGACGACGCGGTGTTCCTGAACATCCGTTATGCGAAATCGATCGTGGGAGAGCGGAGTGATAAGTTCGGCACAGTCGGACAACTCGTCGAGTTCGTCAAGTAGCGTGTGCCAACTGACGCTGAACGGCATACCGAACCGTAGCGCGTACTCGGATAAAACAGTCCGGCTGTCGACCAACCGTTTTTGTACCGGCCAACTGGACGACCAGTATGGTCGACACTGAGTATCTCCCGAACCGGCCGTTGACGGAGGGCGAGTTCGAGGACTTCGTGGAGACACAGGGTATCGAGTGTCCACTCGACTTCCACTCGTACTGCACCCACTGTGACACCGAGGGGATCGTCGACGCGCTCATTCGAGACGGACAGCAAGTCTACGCACTGCATCACGGCTGGGACGAGTGGGAACTCAAAACACTCGAACGAGATATGGACCCCGAGGCGTTCCAGATGATGGTCTCACAACTTGAGACGGCGATGCTCCGGCAGTTCGGCGGAGACCAGCTCCCGGAGGTCGAGGCCGATGTCGAAAACGAATTCGACCTCGATCCAATCGGCGACGATATCGACTTTGACTTGTTGCCCGCCACCGAAGGTATGGAGGTTCCCGACGTCGATGGGATGGAGCTACCCGATGGACCCCCGTTGCGTGACCTCGTCGACGAGGAAACACGACAGGAACTAGACGCGCATCTCCAGCAGATCATGGATGACCACATCGACTCGCTGGACGAGCAGGAAATCGAACGCATCTTCGAGCAGGGTGACGGTCTAACACCAGACGAACTGGCCGAACTCCTGGATCCGGCGCTCATGCAGGAACTCAACCAGGCGATAGACGAGGCAATCGACGACGAGATGCTCGAGGATATCGCTGCCGAGTACGGTGGCGGGACCGACGACGACTTCCCGATGATGCTCGACCTGGAGAGCGAGGATCGGTTCCTCAACCTGTACGCCCACCTGCTCGTCTACGTCAACAACCGGTTCGACGTGGTCGAGGGCGTCGAGACGGTCGACGACATCTCCGAGCGAGACACCGGCGAACTCCTGCCGCTCCGCGAGCACCTCTACGAGGAAGACACCGCGGCGATCATCGAAGCGTTCGTCGACCAAAACCCCGCCGACCTCTCTGCGGACGACCTCGACACGGTCGCAGGCTGGACCGACTACGAGTACGGTGAGTTCGTCGTCGTCCGCCACCTCTCGGACTACGCAGTACTTCTCGACTGGGACGATCCACCACGAGCGTTCGGTGTCAAGGCCGTTCGCATGTCCTTTCGCGACCTCTGGCCCGAACAGCGGCTCCCGGTAATCGAACGAGCTAGAACGGATCTACCACCAGGAGATGGGCAAGGCCCGGGCACGGAGCCTGGGACGGGAGCTACGCGAGACCGAACTCAAGGAAGCGTACTTCGCGATCTACGACGACCGGATCGTCGCAAGTGGGACTTCCGAACAACAAGTCCGGGAGATTCTGGCGGATATTTTACCCGACGGCAAGGAGACACACACCTACATCTACCACTACGATCCGTGAGATGGACCCCGAGGTTACCGCACAACTCGCTGACCGGGGCATCGACGAACTCTATGCGCACCAAGCAGACGTGATCGAAGCAATCCGTCGGGGCCAGAACGTCGTGCTGGCGACGCCCACAGCGAGTGGCAAGAGTCTGACGTATACGCTTCCGGCACTTGAACACGCACGCGACCACGATGGACGCACGCTGTATATCGGTCCACAGGCCGCGCTGATAAACGATCAAGAAGCGACACTGTCTGCTTTTGCCGAACCGTTCGAGGATGTTTCCGTCACCCAGTATACGGGAGCGCTCTCCTCAGTCGAGCGCCAGCAGGCACGTGACGTCGACCCGTCAATCGTGTTGACGTCCCCCGATATGCTCCACTGTGGCCGAGCGAACGAACCACTCGACAAACGCCTCGCAGCGACGCTCACGATGGCGCTTGCCGACCCGAACCGGCAAGGAGGTACTGTCGAACCGAAATCAGATTAGACCCGCCCGCGAACGATGGGATATGAACGTCGACAAGGAAACCATCCGAAATCGGAGCACGGCCGCCGTGTTCGAGCGAGGAGAAAAGTACCGCAAGGAGAGGCGCATCCAACAGCTTGACCGGTTCGACGAGCTCGTGACCGCGGCCGTCAGCGGGTCGAAACTGTACGACGTGACGATCAAGTTCGGTGGTCGCAGTCTCGATACGAAGTGCACCTGTCCATACGACGGGAGCGGCGACTGCAAACACGTCGTCGCAGTGTTACTGGATATCGCCGCCGACCCGCCACAGGACGAGAGCGAGAGCGTCGAGGCAGTTCTCGACGATGTGTCGGCCGACGACTTGCGTGGGTTCGTCCGTGATGCACTCGCCGAACACGCGGAGTTACGCGAGCAGTTTCTCGCACAGTTCGGCGACGATCACAAGTCAGTCGAGGAGTATCGTGAGGAGATAGCACAACTATTCAAGCAACACGCGGATCCCGGTGTGTACGATGCAATCGACTTCTCCCGGTTTTTCGAGATAGCCAAGCAGTACCGCGATCGGGACCGACATCTGGCCGCAGCGACGGTTTACCGGGCGGTGTTCGAGGAAGTCGACGAGAAGTACAACTGGGTCGACGGGGCCTACGACCACTACGCGAAAACTATCCAGACAGCCATCGACGGCTACGCTGACTGCGTGCTTGCGACCAACCCGAGTCCCGGAGAGTTCGACACATACGCCGGAGTGCTAGAAGCGCGGGCGACGACGGATCTAGCACTCAACAGCGAACAGTTCTGGCGTGCACTCGATGATCTTGAGGAGCGATACGATGAGTGAGCCAACAGACCGGTTCGTCATCGAGGTTGGGAGCGGAACAGTGGTACATATTATCGATATGGATGCCGATCAAGGCGAGAGAAACTCTCGCTTCTCGTTCGGTATCGGTGGTCCCGGGGAGATGATGTGTAGTCACGGTAACCGGCATCCGCGCCCGCGGCACGTCCCAATATCGGAGTTTCTCGCCGACCACGATATCGACAAAGATGGCTTCGAGGGTGCTGCGCCGGACGAAATCTGCTCGTACTGCTGGTCGAACACGCTGGACGCTGTAGGGAAAGCCCAAGAACAAGCCGACGATGACATCTCCGGGGAGGTTGGCACTGTCGGGTATCGGCTCCGATGGAAGCAGAAAGGCCGCGCGCGAGACGAGTGGTACGATATCGTCGTCAAGCCGGAGACGACGATGGCAGAACTGGACAGACTCGTCTGTCGGTTCACGACGCTTGATGATTTTCACCTCCGGATGTACGGACTCGAAGACGAGTACCTGGAGTCCAGTCTCAACGTGCTTCC
>JBDGPY010000030.1:0-43894 GCA_042219425.1 Haloarcula sp.
GTTCTCACCAAGTAGTTCATCGGGTGCGTATCCGAGGACACGTTTGCTTGATGGGCTCTGGTACCGGTAGGTCCCATCCGGTTCGAGGACCGTGATGATATCTCTCGAATGCTCTATAAACGCTTGGAACCGCTTTTTCTGATGCTTCCGCTCGGTAATATCTCGGATAACAGAGAGAGTTGCTGACTGTCCCTCGTACTCGATTCGAGTAACGTTGATCTCAACCGGAGTCCGCTCTCCGTCCTTCGTCAGCAACTCCAGTTCGTACGGGTTCGGCAAGTCGGACTCGTTGCCCGCCATCCGCGCTTGATGACGGTTCTGAACAGTTTCCCGATAGTCGGGTGCAATGAACTCCGTTATCGGTTTATCGATGGGGTAATCTTCGGCATAGCCGATAAATTCGGAGATGCCCGGACTCGTATATTTGATGATAGAATCCTGAACGATGACAGCTATGTCGTTCATCTCCTGAACGACACGCTCTTTCAGTGTCAGCTGTTTGCGCATGCGGACCTGCTCAACTGCATTCCTGATACGGTTGGCTAGCAACTCGTATTGGTCAGTGCCAGGCTCTTTTTGAAGATAGTCGGTGACGCCGGCGGAGATGGCGTCGCTAGCGACGGTCTCGCTGCCTTTGCCCGTAAAAAGTATGAACGGGAGATCGGGGTACCCCTCACGGACAACGTCGAGGAACTCGATACCATTCATTCCGGGCATATTGTAATCTGAGACGACGCAATCTGGTGGACACTCACGGATCATACTCAGACCTTTCTCGGCGCTTGTCGTCGTCTCGACAGTGAACCGGTCGTCGTCACGTTCGAGAAGCGTCTTGCTCAGGTCTGTGAAGTCTGGCTCATCATCAACATGAAGAACCTGAACCTGGTTTTGATCCGTGTGTGTCATGGTTTGCTATTGCATATTAACTCTGAAAACAGTTCCGTAGCAGTATTAGGCTTGAAACTGACGTATAGCACCGTACTGAATTCACACTCTGTATCTTGAACTCAATTGTGATAACTGGGTTATGTATTTGAGTTTGCTCCAGTATGGAAGTCTCTGCATTGACCAGTTCTCTAGAGCGGAACGGGGTCTATCAAGTATTCAACGACGGACCGAATAGCACACTGAAACCGCCGTCGGGGTAGCTTTTCATACCCGCGAGTCAAACACTGTGGCATGGAATACGATGCCACGGTCGAGGGGGTTGCTGTCGGTGTCAATGAGGAGGGGGCCGGGACGCCGGTCGTTCTTCTCCGTGCGCGTGAGGAGATCGTTCCGATTTTCATCAGTAAAGACCAGGCCCAGTCGATGCAGTTAGCGATCGCTGGCGAACCGTTCGAGCGGCCGCTCACGCACGACTTGCTGGTCGAGATGGTGACGGAGTTCGGCGCTGCTATCGATCGGGTACGTATCGACGACCTGGCCGACGGCACGTTCTACGGGAAAATCGACACGGAGCAGTACACCGACGACCGGCGCAAGGACATGGTGTTCGACGCCCGTCCGTCGGACGCCATTGCAATCGCCCTGCGTGTCGACTGTCCAATCGTCGTGACAGACGAGGTCGTCGACGAGGCCGGGCGGCCACCGGAGCAGTTCGATCAGGGGGGCAGTGGCAGCGGTGATTTTGGACTGTGACGACGCGAAACGCTTCTCAACATGCACGTTCTTGGAGTATCCGATGGGGTACGAATCGGTTATCTTCGATAACGACGGCGTGTTGTTGACGCTGACAAACATGGACGCACACTACGTCGGTGCGCGCCGGGCGTTCGAGGCGGTCGGCGTTGCGTCGCCGTCGTCGGCCCACGTCGAAGCGATGAGCATCGGCGTCACAGTGCCCGAACTCACCGAGATCTGCGACCAGTACGACATCGACCCCAAACAGTTCTTCCGGGCCCGGGACGAGGCAATGACCGAAGCGCAGCGGGCGCTGATCCGCGCCGGCGGGAAGCAGCCATACGCCGATGTGCCCGTTCTCGACCAGCTTGACTGCCCGCTGGGCGTCGTCTCCTCAAATCAGCAGGACACCGTGGCATTCGCATTCGAGCACTTCGACATCGACCACTACTTTGACAGCGTGTGGGCTCGTGACCCAACAGTCGAGAGCCTCCACCGGAAGAAGCCACGTCCGTACTATCTGGTGCGGGCAATGGAGGATCTCGGCGTCAGCGACGCCCTGTTCGTGGGCGACAACGAGTCCGATATCGAGGCGGCACACCGTGCCGGAATCGACGCGGCGTTCATCCGGCGGCCACACAGGGTCGACACTGCCCTCGACGTCGATCCTGACTACGATGTCGATGGGCTCGAAGACGTGGTTGGGATCGCCGGCTGAGCGGGCGTCAGACACGCGTGCCCGTATATATCAAGCACGCAACAGAATCACAGTTATGATGATCTGGTACGTATTCTGAGAACAACCTTTCCCACGGCAAGTGACGTTGTGGAGTATGGAGGAGCCGGTCGGTGGAACGGACGAGAGCGAACAGGAGCAACGTGGTACGCCGGCACAGCGGTCCCCGCCTGTGCTCTTGGAGACGCTCGCCGCGCGGATGCCGGAGTCGGTTGTCGTCGTCGGTGCGAGCGGCGAGATACTCACGGGTAACGAGTATCTCTGTGACTTGCTGGAGCGGGATCCGTCAGACGTGTTCGGCAGCGACATAGGCGCGTTCTTCCCGGACCTAGGCGATGTCGACCTGGCTGACCACTGTCGCCAGTCGCCGGCGGAAGCGACACTCACCTCAGCGTGTTCCGCGGGCGAAACGGAGCGGTGGGTGGAGATTGCCTTTGAACCCCAGCAGTGGGAGGGCGACGAGCTGTATCTGGGCATCGTGCATGACATCACCGAGCGTCACGAGCGGACGGAGATGCTCAAACAGTACGAGCGCATCGTAGAGACCATTGAAGACGGGATCTACACGCTTGACGAGTCGTTCACCATACAGACGGTCAACAGCGCCGTCGAATCGATGACTGGCTACGACGCGGACACCCTCGTCGGCTCGAACGCGACACTGCTGGCCGATGAATCCGTCATCGAAGAGGCAGCCGAGATGTCGCGACAGTTCATCGAGGGGGAACGGGACGTAGGGACACTGACGACGAACCTCAGGACAGCCGACGGGGATATGCTCCCGATTGAAACTCGGTTTACGACGTACGATCTCGAAGACGGAAACTACCGACAGATCGGCGTCGTCCGCGACATCTCCGAACGGAAACGGTTCGAGGAGACGCTCGCGGCGCTGCATGAGTCGACGAGGGAGTTACTACACACCGAGACCAAGGCGGCTGTCGCCGAGCAGATTATCGAGACCGCTGTCAGTGTCCTGGAACTCCCCGACGTAGCGATCTACCTCTTTGACCGCAGTGACAACGTGTTGCGCGCTGTCGACGGCACCGATAGCGAGAATGCACAGGCATCCATCAGTCCGGGTGACGGGGTCCTCTGGGACGCGTTCGTCGCGGACGAGTCTATCGAACTGGACGCCGGTGACAATATCGACCTCGGAAACGGACCGGTCACAGCCGACTCCCGGCGGCTCTGTCTCCCGCTTGCAGACCACGGCGTGTTCTACGTCGAGATGGGCGCGGAACACAGCGATACCAGGATTCGCGAGATGGTCGACCTGCTCGCCGCAAGTGCGGAGGCCGCGCTCGCCCGCGTCGACCGTGAGACGACGCTCCGAGAGCGCGAAGCTGAACGGCGCGAACAGAACAAGGAGCTTCGACAGCTCAAACAGGTCAACGCCATCATCCGCAGTATCGACCAGGTGCTCGTCGACGCGGAGACCTGTGAGGAGATCGAGCAGGCAGTCTGTGAGAAACTGGCCGAATCGCAGTGGGTCTCCTTCGCCTGGCTGGGGCGACAGGACGCGACAGAGCTTGTTCCGCGGGCGTGGGCCGGCGACACGGCGAGCTATCTGGACGCAATATCGCTGTCACTGGAGCGCAAGGACGGCCCCCCAGCGGTCCAGACTGCCCAATCCGAAGCGATGACCGTTGTCCCGTCAGCCGCCGACAACCTCCGGGGGGAGCACTGGCGCACAGAGGCGCTATCCCGGGAGTTCCAGTCGGCTCTCAGCATCCCACTCAAATACGACGAGTTCATCTATGGAGTGTTGACGGTGTACGCCGACCAAGAGGAGGGGTTCGGCGAGATGCTTCAGGAGGTGTTCGCCGAACTCGGCGAAACGATCGCGAACGCGATACGTGAGGTCGAGTCACGGCAACGCCGGGCGGGTGACGGAGCTGTCGAACTCGAACTATCACTGTCCGCACAGCAGTCGTTCCTCTCGCAGTTCGCCGACCGCATCGGCGTTCCTGTGACCTGTGAGGGAGCAGTTCCCAGAGCTGACGATTCCGTCCGCCTGTTCCTCGCTATCGAGGACTGTGACCCGTCTATCGTCGAGGAGGAGGCGGCAGCGATGACGCGTGTGGAGCTCGTCCGTGCGATTTCCACCGACAAGCTGAACGGCCTCTATGAGGTTGTCGTGACCGGACAGACTATCGCTGGGACGCTGCTGGAACAGGGCGGTCGGCTGGCGTCGCTTCGCACGACCTCAACCGATATCGAAGTGACTGTCACCATCTCGGGCGAAACCGACGTCAGGCAGTTCGTCGAACGGCTCGGTGAGCGATACGCGAACGTCAACCTGAATGCACGCCGTAGCGGCACCGATTCGGACAGCCCGCATGATGGGTCAGTTCGTTCCGAACTCGAAGAGCGGTTGACGGAGCGACAACTGGAGGTCCTGCAGACGGCGTATCTGAGCGGCTTCTTCGACTGGCCGCGGGAGACGACCGGTCAGGAGATCGCGTCCAGCCTGGAGGTATCTCAGCCGACGGTCAATCGGCATCTCCGCGTCAGTGAGCGGAAGCTCCTCGAACTAGTTTTCGGCGACCTCTGAGACAGTACTATACTGTTAGTGACGGGGCCGCCCCGCCATATCTGTATAGCCACAACCACCTTTCGAATCCACTTGCAAGGGACTGACAGCAGCAACGCACCATGTCTCAGGCAAAACTGGTCTACCGGCCGTCGCCGAACGAACCGCTGAGCGAAACAATCATACACGCTGTGGCCGACACGCTGGGAGTCGACCCTGTCGACCTCGATGACCGGATAAGCGATTGTATCGATCCCGACGCGTTAGATCGGCTGTTCCGGCCAGACAGGGCAGGAACGGCGAACCTGGATGGACTCGTCGTCTTTAGTATGGCAGGGTGTCGTGTCGAAGTCGAGGGAAACCGATCGGTACTCGTGACACCGTCCCGGGAGAGGGCGAGCGTCAGCGTATAGCGGTCTCGTTCGAGAGCCAATCGAGATAGTTGATACACCACACAGACTGCCGTCGTGGGCATTGGTGTGGTCACTGTCGACGAAAGCAGCCGTCACTGACACTTCGGAGTCTTCACTGTCGCCCGATAGCGTGACCGGGGGTGGAGAAATCGGGGAGAATATATCGGACTGGAGTATGGATTCTCCTGTTAGGTCGTTCCTGAACTTTCAGTAAGGATCTATTTCTTCACGCTGACAGACCGGTAGCAGGAGAAAAACTGGTACGTATCCCAAGCAAAACACTTCCAAAATAGGATATTAACATTGGTTATAGATACACTATAGGCCAGTATGACTATAAGCGCAACCTTGGCTCTCATGTATATGGGCCGCGGACAACAACTGGTGGATGGTACCCCAAACATGGGTGTCGACTACGCCGAACTGACCGAACAACCGGAGAGCGTCGGACGGACTACCGATGGAGTAATCGGATCTTATTCGTCCGATATCGACGGGCTTCAGGAACTACATGACACAGGTGATTTCGGTGAGTGTTGAGTCGGCTGCCACCGAAACGCAGGACTTCCTCAAAGAGGTTCAGACGACCACTCTCCCGGCACGGGTCGAAGAACTCGCAGACGAGTACGAGCGTGTCTGTGGCGAGCGTGATCGGTTCCTCTGGCAATGGATCTACTCCCTGTTCCCCGAGTTTACCCTCTCTTCTGTCCACTCAGGCCACGCCGACCACGTCCGGACACAGAAAACGATTCTCACGATGTACGTCACGATTCTCGACGACATCATCGAGAACGACGGCGACCGAGATACCTTCGAGGAAGCGCGCCGACTCTCGCAGACCCCATCAACCGTTGACCCTCGCCGTGCTTCGGTAAGTGACGAATACTTTGCCTTCATCGAGCGTGTGTGGCGGGAGTTCGAGTCCGGACTCACTGATGCCCCTCGGCTCGACGAGTTCGCGGACATCTTCCAGTACGATATGCGCCAGACGCTCAACGCGATGGATTACAGCGCGGTCGTCAACGAGAATCCACGAATCGCCAACCTGAGCGGGGCCGAGCATTACGGTGCTCACAATATGGTAATGTTCCCCTACGCGGACGTTGACCTGATGTACTCGCCGACGTTCGAGCTATCGGATTTCGGTACGGTGCGTGATCTCCTCTGGGACCTTCAAGAGATGGCGCGTATCGGGAACTGGCTGACGACCTGGGAACGCGAGGTCAGAGAGGGAGATTACACCGCCGGTATCGTCGTTCTGGCACTCCAAGAAGGGCTTATCTCACCGGCCGAGCTCCAAGGGGCCGACGATGAGAAGGCCGCGATTATCGAGAAAATCAAGGCCGAGAAACTCGAAAGCCAGTTCCGTGAGCGGTGGGCCGAGCGCTACCGGACGGTCCGCGACCGGGAGTTCGACACGGAGAGTGTCGACCTCGACGCACTGGTGAAAGGCATGGAGACAGTGTTCCAGTACCACGAGGCCAGTCGCGGCCACAAGTAATCGGCCGCCACACCACCAGTGCGGCGAGCGACCCACGACTGCAACTGCTTTTCATCTGGCGTTTCGGTACAGCCAAAGCGACCCGTACGGACCCTGTGGCCTGTTCTGGTCAGTTCGGCCGTTTCCGATATCGTCGAATCTGGGAGACCGGTCCGTCTCAGTCGTCGGCGACGAGCGACTCCTCGTCGTCGGAGACGAGTCGGTCCATCGCATCGACCATTGCACGTACGGACGCCCGAGTGATGTCGGAATCACTGGCGGAGACAACAACATGGTCGTCACCGCGGGACATCTCGATTTCGACGGTAACGAGCGCGTCCGTTCCGCCCGTAATAGCGTCGACGTGGTACGCCTCAAGCGTCGCGTCGGCGGTATGAGAGAGCGCCAGTTCGGCCGCATTCATCGCCGCATCGACCGGGCCGGAGCCGACCGCCGCCTCCTTTCGCTCCTCACCATCAACAGCGAGTCGGACACTCGCCGTCGGCGTATCAGAACCGGAGACGGCATTCAGACCGAGTAGTTCGACCCGGCGGTCCCGCGTCTCGCCCGTCACTTCGTCGGCGATGGTCAGCAGATCCGCGTCAGTGACACGCTTGCCGCGATCACCGATTTCCTTGACGCGAGCGACGATCTCCGAGAGCTGATCATCGGTAACATCGACATCGTGTTCGTCAAGCGCAGCCTGAACACCGGCACGACCTGCATGCTTGCCGAGGGCGAGACGGCGCTCGCGGCCAACCTTCTCCGGGGGGTACGGCTCGTACATCGAGTCGTCCTTGAGCGTGCCGTCGGTGTGGATGCCGGACTCGTGGGTAAAGGCGTTCTGGCCGACCACTGCCTTGTTCGGGGCCAGCGGGATACCGGTCCGGTTGGCGATGAGTTGGGCGACGTCGTACACCTCCGTCAGGTCAAGCGAGTCGACGCCGTAGCCGTGGTCAAGCGCGATGGCAACTTCTTCGAGAGCAACGTTGCCGGCGCGCTCGCCAATGCCGTTTATTGTCCCGTGGACGAGGTCTGCACCCGCCGCAATGGAGGCTAAGGCGTTTGTTACGGCCAGCCCGAGGTCGTCGTGGGTGTGGGTACTGACCGGCCCCAGATCCGCGAGCCGGGAGACACATTCTAGCGCACGGTCCGGCGTCGCGTGGCCGACGGTATCAGCCCAGCAGATACGGTCTGCGCCAGCGTCGACAGCAGCCCCGAGCAACTCTTCGAGATAGTCCAGATCGGCCCTGGAGCCGTCCTCACCGATGACCTCGACCCACAGCCCGTGGTCAGTGGCGTACTCCACCAACTCGACGGTCGTGTCGACGTTCTCGGCTTTGGACGTGCCGACTTTCTGCTCGACGTGCTTGTCACTTGCCGGGACGACGAGGTTGATGCCGTCGACACCACACTCTAATGCGAGGTCGATGTCGTTCTGGATACCACGACAGAAACTGGTGACTGTTCCGTCGAGGTCCAGCCCCGCAACGCGGGAAATCGTCTCGCGCTCGCCCGGGCCAGTACAGGCGCTCCCGGCCTCAATGACATCGATCTGTGCCGCGTCGAGCTTCCGGGCGATGTCGGCCTTGTCGGCCGGTGTCAGCGAGACACCGGGGGCCTGTTCGCCGTCACGCAGCGTCGTGTCGAGAAACTGTACCTCACCGACGTCTGAGAGGGCACGCATCGCTGGGTGCCCCCCGAATAAGGTATTCTGACTCACAGAAGATCCACTTCCATCACACAGCGCCACGAATTTCGCGGCCAGCCGCCTTGCGGCGACTTCCTCTATCCTCCGTCGGGTAGTCCGACATAGTGATGACTACTCTAACCTTCATGTTCTAAAAGGTGGCGGAAACAGTCCGATGGTTTTCTCCCCCGTGCCAGTGCTGTTCAGGTTCCGGTAGTTCTGATCAGCTCTCGATACGAACCGTCTCACCCGCAGAAATACCTTCGGCCGCGCCGCCGGGGAGTTCGATAACAGTATCAGCTTTCGCGTACCCAAACGACCGCCACGGCTGGAGCGTCTTGACGGCCTGCACCTCCTCGTCGACGAGCCAGAGAACGTCCAGCGGGAACCGAACGAACAGCATGTGGATGAACTGTCGGCTGACTCCGTCGAAGGGAAACACGAGCGCGTAGTCATCGGGGAGCGACGAGCGGAACATCAGTCCCCGGCCCTGTTCGAGCATCGACTCGGCGTACTCGACCTCCGTGGCGATGGGTCGGGCCGCGCCGCCTGAGTCGTGGACGAGGCACATACCACCGCGGAAGACAGGGGGAGCAAAAAGCGTTCTGTCGAAACGGATAGTTTGAGGGGACACGACACGCACTATATCGCATGGAAAAGGCTCCCGGGGGAACGTCCGTCGGTGTCGACGACCCCTACGACCACGTCGATCGGTGTGACTTCGTTACTGATGAGGGGAAGTGTCGATGGGCTCGGGAACACGGTCACCACGATCCCGAGTTCGCCAACACCCGGAGTGCCGACGACTTTCGATGTCCCGCAGCAGTCGCTCCGGACGACGCGGAGGGCGATTCCGAGTGGGACTGGGCCGACTGCCCGCACTTCCGCTCTCAGAACCACGACCGGGAGTGCATCCGCTGTGGGCTCGGCGAGCGACGGATGGCCCATTCGGATGAGCGGCCGTTGCTGGAAGAACACCACCTTTCCTACAGCGACACCGGGTCGGATCTTTCTCACGAGATCACGGTATTTCTCTGTCGATGGTGCCACGCGAAAATCCACCAGTCGTGGGCCCGCATCGACGACGACGCGAATCCGGACCCCGAAGCCATCGCACAGCGGGAACAGCGGCGCTCCCGGGAGCAATCGGAGTTCGGGTTCGAGTCCGCCGCCGACAGATACGACGAGTCGTAGTGCAGTTTCAACACCCTGTTTTCAGCATTTTGAGCTATCCTCGGCTGAAGCCGTGGGTTTTCGACTTGCACGTTCTATAATTTATGGCCGAGTGTTAAGTGCACACCTGAGAGTGTCTAGAAATTGACCACGTGGATCGTTGAGAGCTACGACGGGGAGATCCGCGTCGCGGCGACCGACGTCGGCAACACAGTCACAATCGAACTCCGCGGACAGACAGTTCTCGATGAAATCCTGGAAACAGCGAGGGAGTGTCCCTGAAACAGGCCTACAGTGTATAGGTCGGTCCAGCATCAGGAAATATATACGGCTTCGTGGCCTTCCCGTCAGTAATGACCCGAATCGACGTTATTGACAACCACGGCCAGTTCACCCATCTGGAGCAGCGGGCGCTCCGGGATATGGGCGTCGACGTATCACTCAGAGACAACACGACGCCGCCAGAAGAAATCGACGCGGACGGAGTCGTTCTCTCTGGTGGCCCAGACATGGACGATATCGGCAACTCCGCAGCGTACCTCGATCTCGACGTGCCGGTGCTCGGAATCTGCCTGGGGATGCAACTCATCGCTGATGAACGCGGCGGCAACGTCGGGAGTGGCGAATACGGCGGCTACGCGGATGTGACAGTCGATGTTCTCAGCGACGAGGACCCGCTTCTTGGCTCACTCCACCCCGAGACCCGCGTCTGGGCGAGTCACGCAGACGAGGTGAAGGAAGTTCCGCCCGGATTCGAGCGGACTGCGACCTCGGATGTCTGTGGCGTCGAGGCGATGAGCAACACTGACGAATCGATATTCGGTGTCCAGTGGCATCCGGAAGTCGCTCACACCGAACAGGGGGAGGAAGTGTTCGAGAATTTCCTGTCGGTCTGTGAGCGCCAGTCGGCCGCTCGTCAGTAAGCGCTCGGCAGCGAGCCTGGCACTATACACGACTATATTATGGGTTAGATAAATGACAGCAACACAGGGAAATCTCGCTAGTCTCTCGCGGTTCATCTTTCGGGCCCCCACCTGGTACACGAGCCTGGCGTTCGCTCTGGTCATCGCGGCGATGACGGGTGTTGTCGCGTTCGACTCGCGGTTCGTCCTCGACGACGCCTGGCAGGGCGTGTTCCTCATCGGGCTCCCGACATCCATATCCAGTGCAGTGACACCATGGGTGGACCGACAGCTAGACGGCCAGCTGACGCCGAACCGGGCCACCCTGCTCGCGCTCATCTGTGAGCTCATCACCATCGCGGTGCTGACAGTCGCTGGCGTCATCGCTCTCCTCTCCATGCAGCTCGGCCAGAACTTCGTCTTCGACGCGCTGCTGGTCGCGCTGGCGTCGATCTTTGCGTTCCGGCTATTGATACTGATGGCTGTCTCGCGCCACTCACTGCTGAAAGCGACAATTCCGGCGAGCATTCAGACGGTCGCCGCGGCCGCCCTGCTCGCTATATACAGCGGCGCGACAGCGTTCATCCTCGAAGACCCGATGCTCCGGGAGTACCTCTCCCGTCCGGAAGAGGTTCCCCCGCAGGTACAGGGGTTCATCCCGGAGGACTTCATCATTCTCGCGGTCATTTGCGTCATCTACGCTCTCGCAGTCTGGCTGTTCCTCGTTGTCATCGACCAGCCGTGGCGCTCCTCGCTCGGCGTCTCTGCGCTTGACTTCCTCCGGGGGTTCATCGGACACATCGCCGAGGGCACGCGCGAACTGGAGGAGTTCTTCGAGGAGATTGGCGAGGAGGCGGTCGTCCCGGTTACCGTGCTGTCGGTCCGCCGTCCGGGTGGCGAGGAGAAGGCCAGATTTGTCCTGCCGATGATTCATCCCGGGCCGATGGGGGAGATCGGCGGCGGCAACCTCCCGAAACGGGTCGCCGAGTCCGCCGACGGCCTTGCCTTTCCACCACATGCGACCGCCGGCCACGACTTCAACCTCGTCACGGAGCGAGAGGTCGATACGATACTGTCGACAGCCGAGACGGCGTATCAGAACCTCGAATACGACGACAGCGCGACAGCGGGTCATCGCGTCACGGAGGGTGAGGCCACGCTGACGGGACAGGCCTTCGGCTCCGACGCGCTCATCGTAAACACGTACGCACCGGGCTGTGCAGACGATGTCGAGTACGCCGTCGGCCTCTCGGCCATGTCGGAAGCGCGGGTTGACGGGCTCGACAACGTGTTGCTCGTCGACGCACACAACTGCAACGACGGGCTCGAAGGCGAGGATCTCGGCCACGTCGTCCCGGGAAGTGAACGCTCTTTCGATATGCTCCACGGGGCCGGGAAGCTCGGGAGCCTGCTCACTGATTCCGAGACTGGACACCTCCGCTGTGGAGTCGCCTGGGACGAGACGCCATGGGAGCCTGAAGAGGGGATCGGCCCGCTAGGTATCCGCGTCTGCGTCTTCGAGGTTGACGGCCAGCGGACGGCATACGTCCTCATCGACGGTAACAACATGGAACCGGGGCTCAGAGAGCGCATCATCGACGCTGTTGACGGCGTCGACACGATCGAAGTCATGACCAGCGACACGCACATCGTCAACACTGTCGAGGCCGAAAACCAGGTTGGACAGGCGATCCCCGAGAAGGAGCTTATCACTCTCATCGACGATCTCGTCGGCCGTGCTGTCGCCGACCTCGAACCCGTCGAGGCCGGCATGGCGAGCGAGCAGGCAACCGTCACCGTGTTCGGCAACGACCGGACCGAGACGCTTGCGTCGACGGCTAATGCCATGGTGTCAATGGGTGGGGCGCTGGCCGTGGCGTTCATCCTCGCGGTGATGACCCTCAGCGTGCTGATATTCCTGTTGACCTGAGTGTCGTGGCGTGTGATCCATACAAACAGTTACCGCTCAAAGCACGGCGTCGCAACTCAAAGCGTCGGCGGCACAGAAACGCCGAGGAGGAGATTTGAACTCCTGAGTCCGTGAGGACAGTTGCTCTCGAAGCAACCGCCTTGGCCAGGCTAGGCTACCTCGGCTCACCCGTCAGTTCCGCTGTCTGCTGTTTAGGGGTTTCGATTTCAGTCGCGACACGCATTTACCGAGTCCGAAACATGACAGTGTATGGACGCTACTGAGGCGAGCGATGTGTCAAGTCAGGTGCTCGACGAGATCGGCAGCGCCGTCATCGCTGATCGTGGATTCTTCGAGACGGTGTTGCTGGGCGTCGTGGCGAAAGGGCACGTCCTGCTCGAAGACGTTCCCGGAACAGGGAAGACGCTGACCGCCCGGAGCGTTGCGACCGCGCTGGGGCTGTCCTTCTCCCGTATCCAGTTCACGCCGGATCTCCTGCCAGCCGACATCACGGGAACGCACATCTTCAACGAGCAGTCGCGTGCCTTCGAGTTCACCGAGGGACCGGTGTTCGCTAACGTTGTGCTAGCCGACGAGATCAATCGCGCGCCGCCAAAGACCCAGTCCGCACTGCTGGAGGCGATGGAGGAGGGGCAGGTCACCGTCGACGGCGACACGTACGACCTGCCGACGCCGTTTTTCGTCATCGCGACGCAGAACCCCGTCGATATGGAAGGGACGTTCGAACTGCCCGAGGCACAGGTCGACCGGTTCCTGGCGAAGACATCGCTCGGCTATCCGGACGGCGAGGGAGAGGTGGAACTTCTCCGGCGGCGCGCCGGGCGAGACACGCAGAGCCCCACCGTAGAACCGGTACTCGACAGCGATTCGGTCCAGGCACTCCGGGCAGTGCCAGAGACGGTCACCGTCGACGACGACCTGCTACAGTACATGGCCGATCTGGCTCGCGCGACGCGTGAGGACTACCGGGTGTCGGTCGGCGTGTCGCCGCGAGGGACCCAGCGGCTGTTCGAGGCTGCGCGCGCGATGACTGCTATCGCTGGCCGGGAGTACGTCGCCCCGGACGATATCAAGCGGGTCGCACAGCCGGTGCTGGCCCACCGGCTCGTGCTGACGCCGGACGCCCGCGTTGAGCAGGTCAACAAGCAGTCCGTCGTACAGACGGTGCTCAATGAGGTACCCGTCCCGACGGTCTAGCCCCACGTCCAGTGTGCATCGAGTGCGTAGCGGTACAGGCCGGTAATGACGATTGCACCGCCGTTACCGACGATATACACGACGCCCGCCCAGGTGACGAAGGCGTAGAGAAGCCCTAACTGGAGTGGGATCGCCGTCCCGCGGACGAGGTTTGTCTTCCCCATCCCCACGATGTACTCCCTGAGCGTCGAGTGTTGCGACCGGTGGAAGGTCCAGGCGTTATTGAGGGCGTACTGGAACAGTATCGTGAACTCGATGGCGATAGCCGCCCCAAATAGGTAATTCAATCCGCCAATATCGACAAACGACCACAGCAGCGCCGTCTGGACCGAGGCCGCGATGACACCAACGAGAAAAAACCGGACAAGCTGCTGTCGCCGGGCCGGTGTGACGACAGCAGACGCCATACTGCGTTACTGATAACCGAGCGCTTTTAACCGTGCTGTTATCTCCTCGGAGGTCTCGGACTCCCCAGTGCCAGTCCCGTCTCTGTCAAGCTCGTCGAGGTGAGCCGAAACTGCGTCCGAGAGCCGGTCCAGCACTGTCGCAGGCGGGTCCGCGGATGTCGACTCCGAACAGAGGTTTTGCTGTTCCTCGGGATCGTTCGTCCGGTCGTACAACTCACGGCGGCCCGACTCCGTGAACTCGATATACGTGTATCGCTTGTCGCGTGCGCTGAGGAGTAACTCCCCGTCGGACCGACTCCGTGGAATCGGCTGGCTGGTCACGCTCTCGCCTCGGACGGCTGCGGAGACGACCGGGCCGCGGTCCGCGATAGTGTCGCCGAAGATTGCCGGCGCGACAGAGTCGCCGTCCCACGCCGATGCAGGTGAAATTGACAGCAGGTCACAGACTGTCGGGGCGATAGTGTCGAGACCAACTGGTGTCTCAACCTGCTGGCTATCGCCATCAGGCGTCGAGACGATATACGGCACGTCGATGAGTTCGCGGTAGAGTTTCGGATAGTGGGCGAGGTGGCCGTGTTCGAGGAACTCTTCGCCGTGGTCGCCCGCGACGACGACAGCCGTCTCGTCTCTGTGCCCGGCCGTTTCGAGCGTGTCGAGCAGCCGGCCGATGCTGGCGTCGACCTGTCGGACCGTCGCCTCGTACAACGTCCGGAGCGTTTCAAGCGTCCGGTCGTCAACCTCCCATCCAAGCCCCGTACGGAGATGAGACCCGAGCATCCGCAAGACGCCGAAGTGGTTGTCCGACACCTCGCGGATGTGGCGCGGCGCTGGCACGTACGGCGTATGCGTATCCATATAGTGGACCCACAGGAAAAACGGGCCGTCAGTCGTCTTCAGGAAGTCGGTGGCGCGGTCTTCCAGGTCGCCCATCCGCGACACGTCTGCGAAGGGCCGTTCGTCGGAGCCCCCGCTGAGAACGGTCGCAACGCGTCGGAACGGTGAGGTTCCAAGTTGCACCCATGCCTGTACGGTCGGATGGGCCGCGAGGTACTTGCTGTAGCCGTCGCTTTCGACGAACGGCTCGAACTCATCGAACCCGCGGTCGTACCCCCAGTGATCGGTCAGGAATCCGTTCGCGGCATTGAACCCTGCAGTCTCGATCCCGGCGTCGGACACCTGCTCGGCCAGCGTCGGCGTCGAGGCCAGTCCGATGTCGTCGCTTTCCGCGAAGACAGGCCGTGACCCGTGGACGCTTGGGAACGAGAACGGCGTCCAGTTTCCCTGTGCAACGGCGTTTTCGAACACGACGCCAGACTCGGCGAGGGAGTCCATGACGGGCGAGACGCTGTCGTCCCCGCCCAGCGCATCCGCTCGTAGCGAATCGATTGTGACCAGAACCACGTTGTTCGTCGCCGGGACTGCCATTATCGTCCCACGCCCCTCCGAGCACGTAATGTTATCGACGTATCGAGCCCGAACACTGAGGACCTCACCCGGCGTGTGCCGTCCTGTTTTCTCATACGTTCCATATTAGGCAGGTAATACTGAACGTTCCGGATAGGCTTCCCCATTTATCTTGGAACTATACTCAAGTAAAGCTGTATTAAAGTCTCTCCCGTCCGTTGGCCACCTCACAGGCAGTTTGGATGACTGAACAGATCAAATTTCGGCCGTACAGCGACCGGGATGCCGACGCCGTCTGGGACCTTCACGAGTGGGCGATGCGGGCGACCGGGAACGACCCCAGCGACATCCCCGGGACGGCGGACCTCCGACGTATCGAGAGCAGGTATCTTGCCACAGGTGGGTCGTTTCTCGTCGGTGTCGTGCCCGCTGAAGCGGACGAGGACCTCCCCGAGACGGGCGACGGCGGTCTGGCGGCTATGGGCGGGTTCCTGCCTACCGAGTCAGGACACGCGGACGAGCGGACGGTTCCCGGTGCGGCAGAACTCCACAGGATGCGCGTCGCACCCAGCCAGCAGCGGCGTGGACACGGTCGGACGCTCCTCCACAAACTCGAATGCCGGGCGGCCGAGCGTGACTACGACGTGCTGCTCGCCACAACGACACAAAGCCAGACTGCTGCCGTCGCGTTCTACCGCGACGAGGGGTATCAGGAAGCGGCACGGTCGTCCCAGGGAGAGTACGAACTCATCCACTTCGAAAAACAGCTCTGACCGCGGTGTCAGTATTCATACTGTCGGCTGTAATCCCGTGACGAATATCGCTACCCCGGGGTAGCGAATATCTTCACGAAGTTACAGCCAACAGTATCAGTCCCCGCTGTAGGCATCTTCGCCGTCCTCGACATACGACGTGTCGAGTCCGCCGGCGCTCTCTCGCTTTCGCTGGCGCATGCTCTGGCGAGTGAACTGGGGCTTGGCGCGCACGCTCTTTTTCGAGCGGAACGACCACCACAGTGCGACAGTCAGCATGATGATTCCAGCGACGCCGACCCCGGCGACGGGGAGTGTCGCCTGCGTGTAGAGAAACACCGTCGAGAACAGCGTGCTGGCGAGCAACATGCCAAGGATGAGCCGCTTGGTCATCGTCGCAAGCAGACCGTCTGAGTCCTCTATATCAGTCTTGACGTGCAGGTCCTCGCGCTCAACCCTGTCGAGGACGGACTCAAGTTTCGGCGGAATCCGGACAGCGGACCGGGTCGCATCAGTAACTTCGGTCGCCCTGTCCTCAGCGAAGTTCCGCACGCCCTCGGCGATATACCCCTCCTCGCGGAGGTAATCGGTCGCGACGCCGATAAAGTCGAAGTCCTCATCGAGGGTAACACACACTCCTTCGACGACCGTGGCCACGCGTAACACAAGCGCAAGGTTCGATGGGAGACGAAGCGGGAACTCGTAGATAGTGTCTTCGACCTGCTGGATGATCTGCTGGACGCGGTACTGTTCGATATCCTCACCGCGGGCATCGGCGATAGCCAGTTCCATCACGTCGCCCATCACCTGCCGGTCGGCCTCCGGCGAGAGCGTTCCCATGTCGATGAGCGCATCAAGGATGTCGTCGATGTCCTGCTCGGCGACGGCAGCGTAGAACTCGACAATCTTGTCCTGGACGAACGGGTCGACCCGTCCCGACATCCCGAAGTCGTAGAAGACGAGCGTTCCGCCGTCCTGCACCGCCAGGTTGCCCGGATGCGGATCGGCGTGGAACACGCCGTCGTCGATTATCATCTGCAAGTACGCTCGCTGGAGCGTCTCGGATAGTTCCGTCCGATCAATCCCACTTTCGTCGAGGCCGTCGATGTCGTTAATCTTCGTCCCGGGCACGTATTCCATCGTCAGGATGCGTCGTGTGGAGTGTGACTCCTTGACTCTGGGGATGCAGATGCGGTCGTTGTCGATGAAGTTCTCCCGGATTTCGGTGAGCATGCGGGCCTCTCGCTGGTAGTCCATCTCTTCGCGGATAGTCTTTGAGAACTCGTCTGCGAGCGTCTCCAGTGAGAACGACCGGGAGTCGTCGATGAAGTACATCAGCGGCGGGAGCGACCAGCGGATGACCCGCAGGTCGGCCTTGACGAGCGTCTCGATGTCGGGTCGCCGGATCTTCACGGCGACTCGCTCGCCATCGACTGCAGCGAGATACACCTGGCCGAGCGACGCTCCGCTGATGGCTTCCGTCTCGAACTCGTCGAAACGGTCGTCGATAGTGCCCAGTTCGTCTTCAATGACGACCCTCGCGTCATCCCAGTCTGCCGGCGGCACGCGGTCCTGCAGTTTGGAGAACTCCTTGATGTACTCCGGTGGGAGCACGTCCGGTCGAGTCGAGAGGAGCTGTCCGAGTTTAATAAACGTCGGCCCGAGTGTCAGCAGCGAGCCGAGCAGGTCCTGTGCGCGGTCGCGGCGCTGTTCGGGTGTGACGCGTCGTGATGATCCGAACACGAGGAATCGATTCCGGTCTCTTGCGTACGCGAACAACAGCGGCAGGAAGTGGCGAGCGACGACAAGAAACCGCCAGTACGCTCTGAGATTCACCGGCTGTCCACCCCAGTGTCAGTCCCCGTCGATGGGAATCGTGGTGCTCGGTGCGGCCGTCGCCTTCGGCAGTCGGAGTTCGAGGACGCCGTTTTCAACGGTCCCCTCCCCGCCCTGTCCAGTCGTGGCCGGCGGGAGCGGTAACTCCGCATCGAGAAACACTGACCGGTCTTCCCGCACGAACGCGAACTCGCTGGGGACGTCTTTGGTTCGCTGCCCTTCGATACGGAGTCGCCCCCCCTCAACAGTCACATCCACTGTTTCCGCAGTCACGCCCGGCAGGTCGAGCACGAGCAGGTACGCGTCCTCGGATTCGAGCACGTCCGCGAACACGGCGTCGGGAAGATCTCGAAGCGCGTCACGCAGGGCTGGCATATCTACTCGTTGGGGTTTCGCTGTGGTAAACCCGACGGTATCTGTCACTACAGAAGGCCAGAGAGAAGGGCGATGCCACCGATACCAGTCGCCACGAGGCCAAGCGCCGTTTCGAGAACGCCGCCGCGCGCGACACGCCAGGCAGTGTCCCGTTCACCGGTGTCAGAGATAACGAAGACCGGCGTGCCGTCGCCGTCCCCAACAACTGCGTCAACGAGGGAGCTTCCCCATTCAGTGGCCGGTCCGCGCTGAGCCAGGCCGTAGACGTACACCTCCTCGCCAACGTCGAGACGGCGCTCGGTGAAGCGTTGTTTGTTTCCCAGATTCACTTCCGTCACGAGCAGGTTCAGCGACCCATCCTGTGCCTCGACAGCCTCCGTCCGTTCGACGTACTCGGCCAGCCTGTCAGGGAGTTCGGTCCCGGGAGCCACAGTCACGGACTGGGACTCGAACCGCACATCCGCGCCGTTCGGATTCACCCGAACCCTGCCGGTCCCGTCGTCAACGACGAAGTCCACGCCGGCCTGCCCCTCGTCAAGCGTCTCCCAGTTCGAGTGCTTTCCCGACGATCGGAACTCTTCAACCTCGTAGGAGTAGGCCAGACACTCACTGCCGGTGAACGGGGCGGTCACCGCTCCGGCGTCCTCGTCAGCAGCGGCCGTCCCTGTGATTTCAACCGGCCCAGTGTATCCATCGAGCGAGCGAACAGGCATGGGATCGTTTCGGAGGATGTGAAACACTGTCCGGAGTTCGCGGCCACCCCGGACCAGGAGGAAGCCACCGAATATCAGGAACACGAGACCAACCAGTTGCGGGAGGACCATATGTCGATGCCGAATCCGACTGGGCAAAAGCGTTCCCAGTCAATGGTATCGATTGACGGAGAACATCGGGGACTGGACCAGAGCAGCGACGCGTCGGTTCACAGCCCGCCACTCAGGGCTTTTGCCGCAGCGTCGCATAGTACGGCTATGGCTGGTTCCTCGCCGTCAGATGTCGAGTCGCTCACGCTGGAGACCGCACGCCGACGAATCGGCAGCGTCGCCGGGCCCGTCGACCGGACAGACAGGGTCCCACTCTCAGTCGCCGTCGAGCGGGTACTGGCAACAGATGCGACGGCAAACGAATCCGTCGAGGGGGCTGAGATCGCGGTCGAGGACACTGTCTTCGAACGGGGTCACCAGGTCCGACCCGGCGACGTGGGGTTGCTGAAAGCGGCCGGCGTCAACGAACTGCTCGTCCGCCAGCGGCCACAGGTCGGCATCGTGCCGACGGGCGATGAACTGGTCCAGCGAGACGCCGGCGAGGACCAGCGGGTCGAGACGGCCGGGTTCGCACTCGCGCAGTACGTCGACCGGTGGGGCGGCAAGGTGACCTACCGGGACCCCGTCGCCGACGACGCGCCGGCGCTCCGGATGGCCGTCCAGCGCGACCTCACCCGGGACACGATCGTTATCACTGGAACGGAACCGGGTGATCCGCTCCGGGAGGTCGTCGCGGAACTCGGCGAACTGCTCACGGACCGTCTCGCTATCGAACCCGGCAAGGGGACCGGACTGGCTGTCGTCGAGGACCGACCGGTGCTGCTGCTGCCGGAGTCAGCGAGTGCAGCCCGCGTCGGAGCCGTCCAGCTTGTTCGCCCGCTGCTGAAAGCGTTCGCCGATGCACCGGTCACCGAACACCCCCAGCAGTCGGTATCCCTGACAGCGGGGCTCGATAGCCCGGAAGCGGTGCGTTCGTTCGCTCCGGTCACCGTGAGCGACGGGACGGCGACGCCACTGCCCGGCAACGACCTCGCCACGGCGACCCACGCCGACGGATGGGTCTCGGTTCCCGCAGACCGGACGGGCTACGCTGCCGGAACAACCGTCACCGTGGAGAACTGGGACTACCTGCTCTGAGGGCTCTCACTGTACCCCGAAACCAGGTCGGTGACCCGTCTGACTCACGCCAGGTCAAGCAGTGAGGAGACGCGCCTGTCACCGCGTACACACCGGCCGGTCTCCGCCGGCGATCGTCGGCCGACGTGAACGCCGTCAAGGCCCGCGTTCCACGCCGCACCGATATCTGTCGGATTGTCCCCCGCCAGCACGCCGCGATGGCCGTTGTGTCCCACGTTCATCTCCCCCATCGCCAGTTCGACCGGGCGCGGATCGGGCTTCCAGCCGATGTCGTCGTCACAGCAGACGACCGTCTCGAACCAGTCCGCGATGTCGAGGTGGTCCAGTACCGGGTCAGTGAGGTACTGCTGGCAATGCGTGACCAGCCCAACCGGCGTATCGAGTTCCGAGAGAAACTGCTCGGCGTCGTCGTAGATGTACGTCGCCTCGGCTCGCGCGATAGGGTCTTCTTCCTCATGGAACACCCGCCAGAACTCCGCCTGGTCGATATCGCGCTCCGCGAGCGTCTGTGACCGTGTCCCACCGAAGCCGTACCAAAGTTCGTCACTCTCACGGTCCGTGAACTCAACGCCGAGGCGATCGCCCACGGCAGTCATCACTGCTCGGGGGTACGCTGGCTCGATGTCGACGAGGGTGCCGTCGAGGTCGAACAGCCAGAAGTCGTACTCGGTGGTCATGTGGGGGTCAATGTGTTGGTGGTTGCCAAATAAAGTCTTTCGGTGCCTACTCTCAGTTTTGAGACCGATAACACTGCCGTAGTCACTGGCTACGGGTGACGGCATCGCGTTCGCCTCACTCGACGCGGATCGAACTACCCAAATATTTGGTGAGTACCTCGCTGACCGAGTCCGCATTAAAGAGAGTCAGGTCACCGGCGATAGCCTGTTTCAGCGCGTCCAGATACCGCTCGTCAGTCCGGAGCTCGCGGAACGATGCCGACACAATCGGATAGCCGAGTTCGTCCTCGACGAGCCGTCGGAAGTGCGGTTCATCGGCTAATTCGCCCCGCCAGAGCATATCCCTGAAGAATAGCCAGCCGGTCGTTCCCGGGTCGTCGGCCGCCCGATACAGTGTCGTCTCAAACCGATCAGGATCGGTCCACAGCCCGTCGGCATCCGACTCCAGTTGGACCTCGACCCGGAAGACGTACCGCGCAGTCGCGCCGTCGGGGTCAGTCGGCCGGAGTGACGTGAGCCCATCAGTCGTATCCACAGTTACACCGTCAGTCGTGGATGCCGTTCAGGCGGTCGGCCAGTTCGATATCGTTCTCTGTGATACCGCCAGCGTCGTGGGTTGTCAGTCGGACCTCGACTTCGCCCCAGCGGATAGTCATCTCCGGGTGATGCCATGCATCCTCGGCGAGACCAGCCGCAGCACTCAGGAAGCCTGACGCGTCCAGGTAGCCGTCGAACTCGAAGACGCGGACGATTTCGTCACCGTCACGGTTCCAGTTGTCGGGGAGACGCTTGGCGATCTCATCGTCAGAGAGCAGGTCTGCCATACCCGTCATGTCGGGCGGCGCAGTCAAAAAAGTGCATGTGGTTCATACGGACTGGTGCAAGTCATTTCCAGATCGGCCGCACAAACACGGTCGTACCGGAAATCAGTGACGGCAGTTCGTGTCAGTCGTCGGTGATCTGATCGAGCATCGCGTTTGGAATCTCGTCACGCATTCCATCGGGAATGTCCTCGACACCCATATCCTGTGCGAACTCGGACGGGACAGTCTGGTCGGGCCCGCCGAAGTCCGGGTCGAACAGCTGGAGTGCCGTATGAATCGTCGACCAGTCGTCTTCCTCTGCAGCGTCGCGCAGGCTCTTGGTCGGCGCAGCGAGAATCTGCGAGACGATGGCGTTGGCCATCGATTCGACAACTTCTGCCTGGTCATCGTCGAAGTCGGCCGCCGACAGCGCGCTGTTTATTTCGGACGCCTTGACTCGCTCGGCGCTCTCGTACATAGTCGAGATGATCCTGTCGGCGCGTTTGCGCTTGTACTGCGTGAGCAGTCGGTCGAACTCTTCGTCGACGATCCGCTCGACCGCCTCGGCGGCACGCTGTCGCCTGTCTCTGGTTTCGGCGGTCACCGACTCCAGGGCGTCGAGGTCATACACCGACACCGACGGAAGGCGGTCAGCGCCGGACGGAACGTCGCGCGGCTGTGCGATGTCGACAATGGACACCTCGCCGGCGTCTCCGAACGTCCCGATATCGAACACTTGCGCCCCGCACCCTGTCGCCGAAATGACGACGCGAGCCTCGGAGACGGCCGCTTCGAGACCTTCGAGCGCAACCGCGCTGGCGTCGATATCGACCGATTCGGCGACGTGCTCAGCGTGTGGAACCGTTCGGTTGGCGACGAGCAGGCGGTCGACTTCCTCGGCGAGTGCCTTCGCAGCGAGTTGGCCCATCTCACCAGCTCCGACGACGAGCGCTGTCTCGCCCGCAAGTGAACACTCCTGTTCGAGCAGGCGAACCGCAGCGGAGGCCAGCGAGACGACGCCCTCGTTTATTTTCGTCTCCGTGCGGGCGCGTTCGCCGACGTGGATGGCTTTCGTGACACCGTCTTCCAGCATCGGCCCGATACCGCCGACGCCGCGAGCGGTCTCGTAGGCGGTTCGGAGTTGCCCGAGTATCTGATCCTCGCCGAGAACAATCGATTCGAGACCGGCAGCCACCCGCAGCAGGTGGCGGAGGCTCTCCTCGTGGCCCATCTCGACGACGATGTCGTCGGGGACAGCACGGGTGAACAGTTCGAGCGCTTCGAGCCCATCCTCGTGATCCGACACAACGACGTACCCTTCGGTACGGTTACACGTCTGGAGGGCGATCGCCTCTTCGACTGCGGGGTTCGCGAGCAGTGACTCAACAGCGTGGCGCTCGCTGTCCGCCGCAGCGGTCTCTAACTGATCGACGCTTGTGCGCTCGTGGGAAATACAGACCCCAACGATTGCACCAGTGTCCCCTCTCACGTTTGATCACCAGGTAACTCTCCGATCACGTCTCTAGCTACTTGCTCTCCATTGAACCTGCCACTATCTAAAGCCTTCCAAACTTCCCGGGATCTGACAACGGTCCTGATGGCATCGCGCCGTTTCGACGGAGAAATATCACGGGCCTGAAGATCCTCTCGGAGGTCACCGGCCAGGTCCGCCATCGCGCCGGCATCGGCGAACTCATCTTCGAAGCGCTCGCGCAGGTATTTCGACAGCGCCGGCGCTCGACCACCGGTCGCGATAGCCAGCGTCACGGGATCGTCCCGGACTGTCGCGGGGACAACGACGTTGCCGAAGGACTGGTCCCCGTGGTCGTCAGCCCGGTTAACGAGTGCACCGTAGTCACTGGCCGCAGCTGCTATCGCGCTGTTCAGTTCCGAGTCGTCCGTCGCGGCCACGACCAGCGCCGGATCGGTCCGCTCGATCCAGTCCTCGACCTCATCGGGACCTGGCGCGGCACGGACCTGTTCCGCATCGCCGAATTCGCGGTCGTCGAACGACGGGCTGAGGACGACGACGGTCGCCTCCGTTGCGAACCGACGGGCTTTGCGCGCGCCGACCGTGCCGCCGCCGACGACGAGTACCGTCTCGCCCTCGAAGTCGTGCATAAGGGGGATCACCGACGTTCCCCTCCTAGTGTGGTACTGCGGCTCCGCATTTGTTCGGTCACACTGTCTCTGTGTTCTGCCGGGCTCGTTCGTCCAGTCTGATACCTGTCTTCTTCAGAATGCGCGTCGAGAACAGCGTGTCCCAGTCATCGTCGGTCACGTCCCAGTGCTCGGCCATCCGCTCCTGGACCTGCTGGATTCGCTCCTGACTCTCCGCCTCACTTCGTCCGTGAGTCATCGCGAAGAAGTTGTACGGCCAGACGCCGTCGTGGCGCGGTCGCTCATAGCAGTGGGTGACGAAGTCGAACTCGGCGATAGCCGGGCCGACCTCGTCAATGACGTCATCGGGCACATCCCAGACAGTCATGCCGTTTTCGCTGTATCCCAGCGCGTAGTGGTTCGGGATAACGCCGACACGGCGCACCTTCCCCTCTGCGTTGAACCGCTTGATCGTCCTCAGTACCCACTCCACGTCTGCATCGATTTCGGCCGCTACGTCAGCGTATGGGGTCGCCGTTACCGGCAAGCCATCCTGAATCGCCAGCACGAGGTCCAGTTCGTCGGCAGTGAGTGACTGGCTGTCCGTGGGCGTCACGTCAGGCCCCAGGTCCGAGCAGTCGACAGCCTGTGTCTGGGGTCCCTCCACAGGGAACTTTGCGCCGACGTGGAACTCCTGCTGTTTGGGCAGGTTGTACGTCTCCTCGCCAGTTTCGTTCTCGATCTCCGCAAGGACTTCTTCAACACGAGCTTCCTCGGCGACTGAGAGGACGAACCACATGTTGAGATGGGGGTGTTCACGCTCGTAGTTGTGTGCAACCTCCGGATGAGCGTTGACGAGGTCGGCATGCTCGTCGTAGCTCTCCTCGGGGGCGTGGGTTGCGACGAGCGTCGCGGTGCCACCGATAGCCTCGGCGTTGATGAGTGCCCCGAACCGCGTCAGCACGCCTGCGTCGTCGAGAGCCTGGACGCGTTCCAGCAGTTCGTCGGCATCAATGTCGACGCCGTGGTCAGAGAGGGCCGCCGCAGCCGGTTCGAACGGCCGCTCGGCAACCGGGAAGCCGCCCTGGAAGGCGTTCAACACCGCCCGGTCTATCGTCCCGAGGTCTTCGCTCATGCTGATCCCTGCGTGTTCTGCGGATAAAAGCCGACCGGACGGGCTGTTCCGTGGACGCCAGGGCTGGTTGCCCGAGCGCTTTACAGGCCTGAGACCCTAGTTTCACTGTGGCAATCTCGACGGCCGAACTGGCGTTCCGGCTGCTGGTCTACCTGTTCGTCCTGCTAGGCGTTCCGCTGTCGTTTGTCCTCATGTTCCGTCTCATGGACTACGCTGCCAGCGACACACTGGTCGATCAATTCAGCGGCCAGCAGGCCGGGCCTGACACTGGCCAGCTCAACGCCTATTTCGAGTCTGCCTCAGTAGCCTCGAAGACATGTCGCTTCTGTGGGGCCGCAAACGGCCCGGACTACACGTTCTGTCACAACTGTCAGGAGCGGCTTTCAGCCGGTGACACTGACGCTGTTACTCGCCCCTGACGCCAGTGACCGCGTAGCCCGCGTCCTCGATAGCAGAGAGGATGGCGTCGTGATCGGCGGTGGCCTCGTAGTAAAACACGAGGTCAAACGAACTCTGGCGCAGGAGCTGCTGGCACTCCCAGACGAACTCCTCGTCGTTGAGCGTGAGGCCCTGATGCTGGTTCGACGCGAACTCGGGGTCGTCGCTCCCGGAGTAAACGAACGTGTTTGTCGGGTCCAGCCCTGCGCCCTCGGCAATGATCTCGCCCACTTCGATAGTAGCCTGCATCATCTCGATCTCGTCGCTGCCGTCGTAATCGGTGTGGACGACGGCACCGTTGAGCTGGATCTCACCCGGTTCCAGCAGTTGTTTGGTCCGGCGGTAGAGGTCCTCGTCAAGTGCGTCGGCCTCGCTCATACCATGCGGTCGGCGTTACTGTCCCTAAGGCACTTCGGATTCGGAGCGCTGGCTGGGTGTACCCGAAGATATTCGGTCAAAGACGGGCGAAGGCACCAGTGAGGCGGCGTAGCCGCGCCGCTTCTCGCACTGCGACACCCGTCGTCAAAAAGCGATCTCCCCTCGCCTACAGCCGGGTGAGGTTCTTCGCTCGCGGTCCCTTGTCTGCCTGTTCGATCTCGAATTCGACTTCTTGCCCTTCTTCGAGGTCCGGGCCGCCGACATCTTCCATGTGGAAGAACACGTCTTCGTCGGCGTCGTCAGTCTCGATGAATCCGTAGCCGCCCGTATCGTTGAAGAAGTCTACAGTGCCTGTCGCCATGGTTACAGCCGCGTGAGGTTTTTCGCGCGCGGGCCTTTGTCGGCCTGCTCAATCTCGAATTCCACTTCTTGCCCCTCCTCGAGGTCAGGACCGTCGATGTCCTCCATGTGGAAGAAGACGTCCTCGTCGGAGTCTTCGGTATCGATGAAACCGTAACCGCCTGTGTCGTTGAAGAAGTCTACCGTACCGGTCGCCATTGCAGTTCGAACGTTAAGCCGGGGTGTATTAAAACTATGCGCATATATTTCGATGGAGCAGGCAGGAAATAACTGAACGACACCGCATCCACAAAGCCCTTATTGAGTGGTTGAAATGTATAGAACGATGCTATCGAGGGGGAAGCGACTGTGCTATGGGGCCTACGAGCGGCTACTGCAGTGGGAGCTGTCAGGAACGCCGGACCATGTCGCCGTCATTCAGGACGGCAATCGGCGCTATGCCGAGAAACAGGGGGCTGAAAAGCGCGAGGGTCACAGGGAAGGGGCCGAGACGACGGAGGCGGTTCTGAACTGGTGTGACGAACTCGACATCCAGGAAGTGACGCTGTACGCGTTCTCGACGGAGAACTTCGACCGCGACCCCGAGGAGCGCGAACACATCTTCGACCTTGTCGAACAGAAACTCCGGACGTTCGCCGATGCCGACCGCGTGCACGATGCCGGTGTCCGTATCCGCGCAATCGGCGAGACGGAGTTGCTTCCCGAACGGGTACAGGACGCCATCGACTACGCCGAAGGCCGGACGGCGCAGTACGAGCAGCTCAACCTCAACGTGGCGCTGGCCTACGGCGGCCGTGCGGAACTACTCGGTGCGGCCCGAGACGTCGCTAGCGCGGTCAAAGACGGTGAACTCGATCCCGAAGACGTTTCCGCGGAGACTGTCGAGGAGTGCCTCTACGACGGCCCGACCAGCGACGTGGACCTCATCGTCCGGACCGGTGGGGACGAGCGGACCTCGAACTTCCTGCCGTGGCACGCCAACGGTAACGAGGCCGCCACCTTCTTCTGTACGCCCTACTGGCCCGAGTTCCGGAAAGTCGATTTCCTCCGGGCGATACGGACCTACCAGAACCGTCAACAGTCCTGGCGCACGACTCGCGCCCGCCGCTCGCTCGCGTTGGTCCACGCTATCGAACAGTCGGAGCTCCCGACCGCAAAGCGGATGCTCGGGCGGTTCCGTGACGCCCTTCCGAGCACCGAACGCGAGCAACTCGACGAGGAGTACGACATCGTAGACTGACTACCGACCGAACCGACGCTGGCGTTCCTGGTAGTCCCGGAGCGCACGCAGGTAATCGCGCAATCTGAAGTTCTGCCAGTTCACGTCCGTGAAGTACAGTTCCGAATACACAGACTGCCAGATCATGAAATCCGAGAGCCGCTCGGCCCCGGTTTTGATGACCAGGTCCGGATCGGTCGGAAAGACGAGATGTTCCTCGACCGCTGCTTCGTCGATATCAGCCGGCTCCAGCGTCCCGCTATCGACGTCTTCAGCGAGTTTCTGGACGGCCGTCGCGAACTCGGATTGTCCACCAAGTCCGATAGAGATCTGGATTGGCGCGTCCGCTGTCGTGTCGTCCGCCGGGATTCTGACCGCGATGTCTCTGGGTGCCGTGACGCCTTCGAGCTCGCGCTGGAGCGTCGGAATCGCCTCTTCGTCGAGAACGCTCACGTAGACGACGACGGTTTCGGTCCCGTACTGGACGGCCCAGTCGAAGAAGCGTTCGAGCGTCGTGTATGCGCCGTCACCGAGCAGATCCCGCTCCGTGATGACCAGTGCGACCGTCTCGGGCAGGTCAGCGTCGCTCATCCGAACGCGCGTTGCGAGATACCGGTCGTATACTCCCACGCCCGCCGGTATGCTGACAGCCCCAGTAAATCTCACGGTACCGTCGCCTCCACAGTTCGGAAAGGGTAAGTGCCTCTCGGGGATACCGGTGGGACGTGACTGGCACAGTCCGTCGGGCAGGCGCGTTCGCCGCCGTGGGGACCCTCGCGGTCGCCGTCCCGGCCGCAACGGGCTTTCGCTCGCTCGAACTCGCGACTGTCGCCGCTATCGCACCCTTCGTCCTCGTCGCCGCGCTCGGCGTGACGGTCATCGGGCAGGACTCGCGGCTGTTCGACCTGTTCGCCCGCCCCGGCGACTACGAGGATGGGAAACTGTACGGCCTGGCGGCCTTCTCGCTTGCCGCTGCCGGCCTCGCGTTGCTTGCTGTTCGGTTCAATTTACCAGCTCCGGTGTTCGTCGGCGTCGTCGCTATCGTGGCCTACGGCAATTTCGGACAGCGGGTCGCGTATACTATCCGCTCAGACGAGGTCGTCGCAACTGCGGGGTTCATCATCGTCGGCTTCGTCGCCGGTGTCGCGGGCCAGGTGCTTGGAACGTGGATACAGACCACGGTCGGAAATGGAGGCCCGACACCGATTGACCTCCCACTGGTACTGTTTCTTGCCGCTAGCGGCGCGTTCGTGGCCGCCTTGCTTCGCTCGGTGCTGTTCGAGCGCGACGACCCGCTGGTGATGCTCACCGTTGGGCTCTTGCTGTGGCTGTTCTTCGAACTCGACCCGTCGGTGACGACACGGCGCGTCGTAATCGCGCTCGCCGTGACAGTCTTGCTTGGCTACCTCTCCTACGCGCTCGACACCGCGTCGCTCCCGGGGATGCTCACTGGCGTCCTCCTGTCGTTTTTGACTATCGTACTCGGCGGGTTCGGCTGGTTCGCGATGCTGATATCCTTTTTCGCGCTCGGAGGGCTTTCGACGAAGTTCCGCTACGATAAGAAACTGGACCGCGGCATCGCGGAGGAAAACGAGGGGGCGCGCGGAAGCGGGAACGTGCTCGCAAACTCCATTGTCGCGCTGTTCGCCGTCGTCGCCGCGGCGGCGAGCCCGAGCCACATCGCCGTCAACCCGCTGCTGTTCTTCTATGCCTTCGCCGGAGCCGTCGCCGCCGCGATGACCGACACATTCTCCAGTGAGTTCGGCGGGCTCTACGACAACCCGCGACTCATCACGACGCTCAAGCCAGTCGAGCCGGGCACTGATGGCGGTGTCACCTGGCAGGGTGTTGCTGCTGGAGCCGTCGGAGCCGGTATCATCGCCGGTATCGCGGCGCTCACACAGGATATCGGGACGCTCGGCAGCGGCGTCATCCTCCTGTGTGGACTGATCGGAATGACCGTCGACAGCCTGCTCGGGGCGACCGTCGAAGGCTCGGTCATCGGGAACCAGGGTGTCAACATGCTCGCCACCCTGGCGGCCGCGCTCACCGGTGCTGGCGTCGTACTGTCTCTCGGACTGCTATGATACGTGAGGCGCGCTCTGCAGACGAGCCCCGTCTGCGAACCATCCAGTCGAACGCGCTCGACGAGCCGTGGCCGGAGTTGCTCAACGTGGCAGTCGACGGACCGCCGCTCGTGCTGGTGCTTGCGGTCAGCGAACCAGTCGGCTACGCGCTGGTGGTCCCGGACCGGCCGGTCGCCTATCTGGCTGAGTTCGCTATCGCGCCAGCGATGCAGGGTCAGGGATTCGGCACAGCACTCATGGACGGGTTGCTCGGCAGACTCCGGACTGCGGGGTTCGAAACGATCAGGCTCACGGCCCGCGCGGACGATGAGCGGGTCCGCTCGTTCTACGACGGGTTCGAGTTCTCGGTGGCCGACGAACTCCCGGACCACTACGACGACGGCGACGGCGTGTTGCTTGTTCGCGATCTCTAGCCGGCGATGCGCACCTGCACAGACGTGGGCTGTTTGACGTACTCACCGTGGGCGGCGGCGACGACCACGCTGACGCCCCGCTGTGCAGCAACGTCGAGCAGTTTCTGCGTACACTCGTCGTCGATGACAACGGTCCGTGGGACCTCGTCGGCCGACGCGAGGAGCGAGACAGCGTCCGAGGCGTCGCCCTCCATGAGCAGCGTGGCGTCCTCGTCGAGCAGCCTGATGGTCTCGCTGTGGTCATGGATGACTGCCTCGATGTGATCCGAAAGTGACGGAATCGACGCCGCGTCGTCGCTCTCAACGGGCTGGATCCTGTCCCGACCGGAAGCGGTCGACTCCGTGCTGTCTGTCTCTGCCTCCGTCGCGTCAGATTGCGTCTCAACCTGTGAGTCTACCTCGGCACGGCTCTCGGCGTCCCCGCTGGAGATTGTGACTGTCTGTGCGCCGCCGTCGGCAGTCGTCGACTCGTCGCTGCTCATCGCTTCCTCCCGGACGGTATCCAGACTCTCGGCGTTGGCGACGGTCTCATACGGGACCTTCTCCCGAAGGGCAGACATCACCTCGCTCCGGGAGAGGTCCTCAACGGACTTGCCGCTGGGAGTGACCGCGACGTAGTCGACATCACCGACCTGCGCGAGTTCCTTGAGGATGAGGTCCCCACCGCGGTCGCCGTCGAGAAACGAGGTCACCGTGCGCCCGGCTGTCAGATCCGCGATAGCGTCGGGTATGTCCGTTCCCTCGACGGCAACAGAGTTCTTGATGCCGTATTTGAGCAGCTGTAGCACGTCTGAGCGGCCCTCGACAACGACGATAGCGTCGGAATCGGCCACTCGCGGACCGGCCGGGAGTCCCTCGTAGTCCGTCACGTCGGCGACCCGAACCTGCTGTCGGACTGTCTCGACAATGTCCTCGGTCTGAACCGATTTCTCCTCGAAGGTGTTCAGAAGTTCCGTCGCGCGCTCGACGACCTCGCGTCTCTTGGCGCTCCGCACGTCCTCGATTTCAGACACCGCTATCTCGGCGCGACACGGCCCCACCTGCTCAATCGTCTCAAGCGCCGCCGCAAGGATCGCCGTTTCGACCTTGTCGAGACCGCTTGCAACGGTGATCTCGCCGAAAGACTGGCCACTCTCAGAGTTGATTTCCACGTCAATGCGGCCGACCTTCTTCGAGTCCTGCAGGTCCCGAAGGTCCAGTTCGTCACCGAGCAGTCCCTCTGTCTGGCCGAACACTGCACCGACGACGTCGCTACGCTCGACGACGCCCGCGGCAGTGATGTCGGCATGTATCAGGTATTTCGCCGTATCTTGCATAGTTGTCCCAGTTTACAGCCCGTCCCGTACCGCAGCTCGACGGACTGCTGTCACTACGCTGATGTTGGTCAGTAGAGCGGAATAACCTTGCGCACCCGACTCGAAGCGGTGCAGACTCACCGCGACGGGTCGCCGGTCAGTCACGCAGTGCTGGTAGCCCGTCGAGACCCTCTCGAAGTACCGTGACTGGGTTGTCAGGCTCGTCGTGTTCGAAGACGAGCCACGCGGTCCCCGAAGCGCGCAAGGACGTGTACAAACTCGACGTGGATTTCGGTGACGAGACGCGGCAGTCCGCCGCGGGGCTGACCGAAGTGTACGACCCAGATGAGTTGCTCGGATCACAGGTCGTTGCCGTCGTCAACCTCGGCACGGTCTCGGTTGCCGGCTTCGACAGCGAGTGTCCCATAACAGGCGTCGACAGCGACGAGGGCGTCGTCCATCTGATGCCCGAGCGCGAGGTGGAACCCGGGACTCGCGTGTATTGAAGAGGATAGTTCTTCAACAGGGGGTAGTGAAGGTTCGGTATCCATTAGTACTGGTAGCAGCTAGCGTGTTACAACATGGATACCGTCCGGACTATCGGGTGGACAGTCGTCGCGCTGGTGTTGATGGCACTGGCAGTGCCGTGGTTTCTCTGGGATAGTAGCGTAATCGCTGCCGGCCTCCCGGTGTGGCTGTGGTGGCACATTGGATGGATGGCACTCGCAAGCGTCGTCTTCGCCGTCTTCGCGCGAACCGACTGGGGACTTGGCGTCGAGGAGGTGGGCTGACGTGGCTGACACCGCGCTCCAGCTTGGCATCGTCGGGGCGTATATGCTGGTCGCGCTCGCGGTTGGGGCCATCGCCTACCAGCTGACCGAGCGCACCGCCGAGGACTACTACCTCGCGAGTCGGACCCTCGGGACGGTTGTCCTGCTGTTTACCACGTTCGCAACGCTGCTGTCTGCATTCACCTTCTTCGGTGGCCCCAACCTCGCGTTCAGCGCTGGTCCCGAGTGGATCCTCGTCATGGGGCTAATGGATGGGATCATCTTCGCCGTTCTCTGGTACGTGCTGGGATACAAGCAGTGGCTGGTCGGCAAGCGCCACGGCTACGTGACGCTGGGTGAGATGCTTGGCGACCGGTTCGGGTCGACGGCGCTCCGGGTCGTCGTCGCCGCCGTGAGCCTGTTCTGGCTGTTCCCGTACGTGATGCTCCAGCAGAAGGGGGCCGGTCAGGCCATCGTTGGCCTCACTAACGGCGCGGTTCCGTTCTGGGTCGGGGCCGGCGGTATCACGCTGTTCATGATTCTGTACGTTGCGCTCTCTGGGATGCGTGGCGTCGCCTGGACGGACACACTCCAGGGGTTGTTCATGCTCTCGCTCGTCTGGGTCGCCGTCGCCTGGGTCCTCTCGGCCGTCGGCGGCGCGGGCGAGGCAACGGCCCTGCTGTCGACTGAAAAACCCGCTTTCGTCGGTCTCGGCGGCGGCCTCTACACGCCGCAGTTCATCATCTCGACCGCTGTCAGCATCGCCTTCGGTGTCACGATGTTCCCACAGATAAACCAGCGCTTCTTCGCCGCCGGGTCGAAGAAAGTACTCAAGCGGACCTTCGCGCTCTGGCCCGTGCTCGTCCTCCTCCTGTTCGTCCCGGCATTCATGCTCGGCGCGTGGGCGGCGGGCCTGGGTGTCACCGTCCCGGAGGGCGGTAATGTCATCCCCGCACTGCTTGGCGAGTACACGCCGACGTGGTTCACCGCACTGGTCATCGCCGGGGCGATGGCCGCGATGATGTCCTCTAGCGACTCGATGCTACTCTCGGGGTCGTCATACTTCACCCGCGACCTCTACCGGCCGCTGACGGGTCGCGACGACGCGAGCGATGAACAGACGAACCGACGTGAGACGCTCGTCGCCCGTATCGGCGTGGTCATGTTCGCTACCCTGTCCTTCGTCGCGAGCCTCTACACGCCGGGGACGCTGGTCCAGATCGGCGACACTGCGTTCAGCGGCTTCGCCCAGTTGACCGTCCCAGTTGCGCTGGCGCTGTACTGGCACGGCACCACCCGCTCGGGGATGTATGCTGGCGTCATCGGCAGCCAGGTGTTCTACGGCCTGCACATCTTCCCCGTGATCGAGATATTCGCCGGATTGCTCGGACACGACGTCGCCCTGCCCGCGACCTACATGGGCTGGACGCCCGGCGTCGTCGGTATCCTTGTCGGACTCGTGCTGACAGTCGCCGTCTCACTGGTGACCTCCCCCAGCCCATCCGAAGACCGAACTGTCTACACTGTCTCCGGCGCTGAGAGCGACTGAACGCCTTCTCTAGGTCGCCGCCTCGGAACCGTCGCGACCACCCGACAGCACCGTCAGACATGTAAACCTACAAAAGCATCCAGGCAAAGAACGAAATATGGACACGGAACAAAATGTCGGCGGTCGCGACCGCCTCATTCGAGCAGTGCTAGCAGTCATCCTGACAATCGTCTCCCTGCGCTGGCTTCGAAGCGGGAAGCGCAAGCGCGGTCTGCTTGCCGGCATCGGCGCGCTCGGCCTCGGATTCAACGCAGCGAGGGGCTACTGTGGCGTCAACGAGTCCCTCAACATCGACACCACCGACAGAAGCGACGACCTGTCCGACCCGCTTGAGACGACCGACAGCGAGTCGACGGACGTCGAGGTCGAGTTTACGACCGACGAACCTGACACCACGAAGGCACACTCCAACGGCACGCTGACCTGTGCCGTCTGTGAGGACCCCATCGTTCCCGGCGAGCGACGCGGCCCGAACGAAGACGGAGCCGTCGTCCACGAGAGCTGCGAGTAACGCGAAACCACCGTCCGTGGGGTACGCTCGACGGACCGAGTCTGGTCCTTTTTATCGGCGGTCAAGGCGAATACCCGAGGCTTGACCTCGTGGATGAAGCCGACACTCGGTGTTACAAACCAGTAGGTCGACACATTCCTACCCGATAGGTAGCGATGGAACACAGTCACCGCTACCATGCTGACCCGACACAAGAGGTAGCGGCTGAACTGGAACACCAACTCGACGCTCATCGCCAACTGACTTCCAGCGCGTGTCTGCAAGTCACGTCGTGGAAACGGGAAGCCTCGAAGTCTCCGGAAGACTCAGTCTTCAGGGATGACAAGAGACCAACGTGGAGTGCTCCCAGAATCTCGGCGAGAAGGGAGAGACGGAGTACCAGAACCTACCTCGGACGACTACCGAACGGTCCGTCCTCGCTGCCGTCTACGGTTACGACACTCCCTGCGAGCAGGCCGACGACCTCATCGTGGCTGAAACCGACCACGAGACCGAGGGAAACGGGGCAACGTCCTGGCGATACCACGCATCGTCTCGGTTGCTGTTGGGACTGCGTCTCATTCGATTATCGACCGGAACGCAGACGCGGCGCGCGTCAGTCACGACGGTGGACAGTCATCTCGACGGGGCCGTCGGGACGGAGGGTGATGGAAGGGGCAAACGAGAGGTCGTCGTGGGGGTCGACGGTCCACTCCTGTGCGATGGTCGCCAGGACGAGACGGGCTTCGAGCATGGCGAAGCGGTCGCCGATACAGCGACGGGGGCCGCCACCGAAGGGGAAGTACCCGAACTTCGGGAGTGGGTGCTCGAACTCGTCAGTCCAGCGTTCCGGTCGGAAAGTCAGGGGATCGTCGTAGATGCGCTCGTCGTGGTGGACTACCCAGGGATGCATCGTGACGGTCGTTCCGGGCGGAATATCGTATCCATCGAGGCTGTCGGGTTCGGTGGCTTCCCTGACCAGTTCCCAGACGGGCGGATAGCGTCGCATCCCTTCCTTGATCGTCTGCTCGGTGTAGGGAAGGTCGTCGAGGTCGGCCATCGTCGGGGTCCGTCCGTCGAGTACGTCGTCCAGTTCGGCCTGTAACCGGGCGCGTTGCTCGGGATTGCGGCCGAGGAGGTGCAGGGTGTAGGTCAGCGTCAGCGCAGTCGTCTCGTGTCCGGCGAGGAGAATCGTCACGATCTCGTCGCGGACACGTTCGCTCGTGATATCCTCCCCCTGTGCCGCGAGGAGGATCGATACGACGTCGTCGCCGTCGTCCGCGTCGTGCTTCTCGACGATGCGGTCGGCAACGTCGTCGAGCGTCTCAATGGCGTCCTGATAGCGACGGTTCTCGGGCGTTGGAACCCAACTCGGGGCGTGGTACGGGCGTTCGGCATAGTCCATCACGGCTTCGAGCGCATCGCTGATATCTGCTTGCTCGTCCCGGATGTCGACATCGAAGAGCGCCTCAGCGGCGATTTCGACCGTGAGGTGCATCATGTCCTCGTGGATGTTCCGCGTGTCCCCGTCGGCCCACGACTCGAGCAGGCGTTCGACGCCGTCGGTCATCTGTTCGGAGTACTGCTCCAGCATTCCCGGGTGGAAGGCGGGTTGCACCCGGTGGCGCTGGTCGCGCCAGGCGCTTCCCTCGCTCGTGAGCAGCCCCTCGCCGAGCGCGTCACCGAGTGCCTCCTGGAACAGGTCGCCTTTGATGTAGGCCTGATTGTTCTGGACGAGCACCTGCTCGACGAGTGCGGGATCGCTAACCTGGTAGATAGTGGTCCCGGCGATCTCGTAGGAGGCCACCGGCCCGTACTCGGTCGCGGTATCGGTGACGAATTCGAGGCGGTCACTGGCGAACTGGAAGGTGTTACCCACGAACGGGTACCCGGTCGGTCCGGGTGGCGTGTCGGTGTGGTTCGTCGTTGCCATTGTATCTTGAACGTTGGGGACGATCGAGCATCGGCCTGCTGCGGGCGAAGGCTGGTCGTTTAAGACAGACGGGGGAGCAAGCGGGCCTCGATCTTGCGGAGATGCTCCGACGCAGTACTCTCGGCACAGTCGGCGGCAGCGGCGACATCCTCGATAGTGGCCGTTCGCGGCATCGCGTAGTACCCCACGTCGACGGCTGCGTCAAGGACGGCTCGCTGACGGTCGGTCAGGGCGGATCGAGCGGCGTCGATCTCCGGGTCGTAGGTCCCCAGTTGCTCGATCCGCACGTCAGCAGTAACGTCGGCAGGCAGGTCGTCCATCGCGTTGTGGAGTGCTGCAGACGAACCGGCAATGTGGACCGTCACGCTCTCGGCTTCGAGTTCGATCGGCATCTCGATGATCAGCCGGTGGCGCTCGACGATCCGGAGCAACTCGGCCAATTCCGAAGTCGGTCGGGAGTGAATGAAGACGTACAGATCGCCGTCGTCGGTGTCGAACACGTCATAAGAGATGGCGTCGTCCCACGATTCGAGATCGGTGGCGACGCTGTTACGGGACGCCTCCAGTCGGCAGAGTTCCACGAGCGTGTCGTCGTGGAGGTAGTTCATGTTGCAAATCGTCCCGCGGTCGACGTCGAGTCCGGGAACCAGCGCGTCCTGCGTCTCCGTCGCCGGCGTCCGTGGAAACGTGAGTGTCAGGAACCGCATATCGGAGGTCGCATCGGCCAACTCAAGACACTGTCGACCCCCGGTGAATGGCTACAGACGGCAGGGCGCGATTCGCCAGGTCCCGGCCACGAGAGGCTACCCTTTTGCCTCCGACACGAGTAGCAGCGGGCATGCAGACCCACATCGTCCCGGTCGGCTTCGACTACGACCGGCTGATCGCGCCGCTCGTGCGCGAGCAACTCGACGTTGACCGCGTCATCCTGCTTGAGGGGGCGGTCGGCAGTGAGGCCAACGTCGAGTACTCGCGCAACCTCGCCGAGAAACTGGAAAAGGACTACCGGAACCTGCTCGGAGCGGAAACCGAGCGGTTCGTTGTCGATGACGTGTACGACTACGATGAGGCCTTCGAGCAGGCATTCGAGCTGATTAACGCCGAACTCGACGCGGGGAGTGAGGTGTGGGTCAACGTCTCCGCGATGCCCCGGACCATCTCGTTTGCCTTTGCGACGGCGGCTCACTCGATCATGGTCGAACGCGAAGGCGACCGGGACCGTATCCACACCTACTACACAGTCCCGGAGAAGTACCTGGAGACAGAACTCGCAGTGGAGTTGCGCAAGCAGATCGATATGCTAGAGGACATGCGCTCGGGTGAAGAGGTAGACGAACGTGTCGACGACCGACTAGCCACCGCCCGCGACCTGCTCGATGAGTTCGACGAGCGCGGGACGACAATCGGCGCGAAGGAAATCGATGGTTCCCACGTTGTCGAACTCCCGGTTGCCTCCTTCTCGAACGTCAAACCCTTCGAAGAAGTCATTCTCTTTACGCTAGGTGAACACGGCGAGTTCGAATCCGTCTCCGAACTGGCCCAGCAATTAGCCCGGGATATGGGTGAGGAGTACACTGACTCCTTCCGCTCGAAGGTCATCTACAATGTCGACCTGCTCGGTCCCGGCGGGAAGGGGTATATCGAGCAGGAGGAACACGGGAAGTCCTACCGGACAACGCTCTCGCGTATCGGGCAACTGTGGGTGCGGGCCCACTCCGGGGACGATGAGGACGTCCGCGTCGACGAGATCTGAACTGTCACGACGTTGAGTCCGCATGCTCGGCTACCAGACATGATTTTTATCGCTCTGAAAACAGAAATCTGTCTGTGGGCGATCCGATAACGTATCTGTTTGTCGAGCCGGTCGTGGGCTGTGAGGACGCTGTCTGGGACGCCGTCGAAGCGTGGCAGGACGACTGGTCGTCGGTGAGCGAACGGGCGGGGACGGTCGCGAGTCGACACCTCGGGACCGACGTGGAGAGGGCACGGTCGGTGATTGAAGACCTCGGGGATGCCGTCGACCGAGCGCTCGTCCTGACACTGAACGACGCTACTGCCTTCGGTGTCGGCGAGGGCCGACTGTTCGACCGGGCGACACGGACAGAGGCGGCCGCGACACTCCGCAACCGGGCTGAAGCTGAGCCGGACGCCGTCGCAGAATCCCTCCCGCTGCTCGCGGACCTGGACGAGCGGCGCGGTGAGCAAGTCCTCGCGGCGATAGCCGACCGGTCCGACCAGTTCGAGTCGGCACAGAACCTCCGCGAGGACGCAGACGGGAGCGCCACGCCATCAGTCGACGCGGTGAGACGGCTCGCAGCTACGCTGGCGACCCTCTAACTACAGTGTACGGCCCCCTGATCGGGTTTCTATCCCTCTGAATTACGGTCTGCACGTGCGTTGATCGAAAACCGAAGTCGTTAATCCGCTCGTTGGCGCAGTACAAATACATGGCGCGCCGAGCCACGTCCGCGGCCGCATTCGTATCCGTACTCGTACCCGTAGCAGGGGCTCCTATGCCCCACTAACACCACCTCTCGGCGCCCGAACCGTTCTACGACCGCTTCAGCTTCAGACACATGAGTGACACACAAGACCCACCACAGGACGAATCGACCACAGACCAAGCAGACGACGGGCTCGACGGGGAGTACAATCCCCGTGAAATAGAACCAGAGTGGCAGGACAGCTGGGTCACCAACGAGACATACGCCTACGACGAGGACGCCGACACCCGCTTCACCATCGACACACCGCCACCGACCGTCTCGGGCAATCTCCACATGGGTCACCTCTATCAGTTCACGCTGCAGGACTTCGTGGCCCGATTCCACCGGATGCGCGACGATACGGTGTATTTCCCCTTCGGCTACGACGACAACGGCATCGCTTCCGAGCGCCTGACCGAACGCGAACTCGACATTCGACACCAGGACTACCCACGGCGGGAGTTCCAGGAAAAGTGCCGAACGGTGTGTACGGAGTTCGAAGACGAGTTCACTGAGGACGTGCAGTCGCTGGCTATCTCCATCGACTGGGACAACACCTACAAGACCATCGCACCGGACGTCCAGCGCGTCTCCCAGCTTTCCTTCCTCGACCTCTACGAACAGGGCCGGGAGTACCGCCAGCGCGCACCGACCATCTGGTGTCCGGACTGTGAGACCGCCATCTCGCAGGTCGAACAGGAGGACAAGGACAAGCACACGAAATTCAACGATATCGCTTTCGACCTCATCGAGACGGGTGACGGTTCGGCAGATGACGGCGCAACGTTCACGATCTCGACGACCCGGCCCGAACTGCTGCCGGCGTGTGTCGCCGTGTTCGTCCACCCTGACGACGACGAGAATCAACACCTCGTCGGCAGCGCGGCGCAAGTGCCTCTCTTCGAGCAGGAAGTGCCCATTATCGCCGACGAGCGCGTCGACATGGAGACCGGTAGTGGTATCGTGATGTGCTGTACGTTCGGTGACCAGAACGACATCGAGTGGTACCAGGCACACGATCTACCGCTCCGGCTCGCTATCGACGAGTCCGCGACGATGACCGACCTCGCCGGTGACTACGAGGGGCTGCACACCACCGAGGCCCGCGAGGCTATCATCGAGGATCTCAACGAGGCTGGCTACCTGCTGGAGAGTCGCGACCACGACCACACCGTTCAGGTCCACGAGCGCTGCGAGGAGGAGGTCGAGTACCTGGTCACCGAGCAGTGGTATATCGAACTCCTCGACAAGAAGGAAGAGTACATCGAGGCCGGCCGCCAGATGGAGTGGTACCCAGAGAAGATGGCCACCCGCTACGAGCACTGGATCGAGGGCCTGGAGTGGGACTGGTGTATCTCCCGCCAGCGCGATTCCGGCATCCCGATTCCGGTGTGGTACTGCGGCGACTGCGGCGAGCCAACCCTTGCCGACCGCGAACAGCTACCGGTCGATCCGCTGTCGGACGACCCGCCGGTCGACACCTGTCCGGAGTGTGGCCACGACTCGCTGACGCCCGAAGAGGACGTGTTCGACACGTGGGCGACCTCCTCGCTGACACCGCTTGTCAACGCCGGGTGGGACTGGGATGCTGACAGCGAGTCGTTCACGATGGAACTCCCCGAACTGTACCCGTTCGACCTGCGTCCACAGGGCCACGATATCATCTCGTTCTGGCTGTTCCACACCGTCGTCAAGTGCTATGAGCACACCGGCGAGGTGCCCTTCGAGAACGTGATGATCAACGGGATGGTCCTGGACGAGAACCGCGAGGCGATGTCCAAATCCAAGGGCAACGTCATCCCGCCCAGTGAAGTGCTCGAAGAGTTCCCGGTCGACGCCACGCGCTACTGGGCCGCCGGGACCTCAATCGGCGACGACTTCCCGTACAAGGAAGGCGACCTAGAAGCTGGCGAGCGACTCCTCCAGAAGCTCTGGAACGCCTCTCGGCTTGTCGACCAGCTCACACCGGCGTCACAGCCGGCTGAACCCGATGAACTGGCCGCGGTCGACGAGTGGCTGCTGGCCGAACTGGACGCGACTATTGAGTCGGTTACAACGAAATTCGAGGACTACGAGTTCTCGAAAGCACGGAACGAACTCCGGACGTTCTTCTGGAACACGTTCTGTGATGACTACCTCGAAATCGCCAAGCAGCGGTTATCCGAGGGTGGCGACGCGTCGACCGAGTTCACGCTGTTGCAGGCCCACCGGACCTTCCTGCAACTGTTCGCGCCGTTCCTCCCGCACATCACCGAGGAACTGTGGGAGCGGTGCTACGATGACGGGAGCTCGATCCACACGACGGACTGGCCGACTGCGGGCAGTTACGACGCCGACCTCGAAGCCGGCGAAACGGCGATGGAGGTCGTTTCGGCGCTCCGGCGGTACAAGACCGAGAACGGGCTGCCACTGAATGCTGACCTTGACCACGTCGAGGTGTACGGCCACATCACTGGCTTTGCGGATGCAATCGCTGAGACGATGCACGTCGCAACGCTAGAGACATACGACGAGGCCCCAGAGATCACGACCGAGGTCAGCGGGATCGATCTCGATTACTCTCTCGTTGGCCCCGAATTTGGGAGCGAAGTCGGCGCTATCGACGACGCTATCGAGGATGGCGAGTACGAAATCGACGGCGATACGCTCCGTGTCGCCGGCGTCGAACTCGACGACGAGATGTTCACTGTCGAGGAGTCCCGGACCTACTCCGGGGAAGGCGAGATGACTGAAACCGAAAGCGCCGTCGTCGTGGTGCGGTAGGCCCGGCACGTTTTAAAAAAAGAGATTCGAGCGGGTGGCAAGTCCCACCCGCTACCACCGACTTCGAGTGGAGCCATCCGGGCCGCTGCGTTCGCTGCCGTTACACGATCCTCGATACCGGGGATACACTGATTATCGGCGGCAACATCCAGTCGATAGTGCTCCAGTCACTCGCAGAACCGCGTTTTGCAGTCCCATTTCTCTTGCTGTTGGGAATCGGCGGCATCAGCGTTCTCGTGGGTGTAGTGGTCACAACGTGGCCGCGCGACCGTCCCGTCGACGCCGAGACGGAGCGAACCGCACACCTCGGTGGGGTCGCGTTTGCGGCGGCCGGCGGGGCCATCGCCGCGCTGGGGTTTCGGTACGCCGGAACGATGGCCGACCTTCTCAGTCTCAGTGGGGCGGACAACGCCGGGAGTCCGAACCTCATCGGAGGTATCGGGCAGGCTCTGCCCTGGACCGGTATCGCACTGGGGCTCGGGGTCGTCGCAACGGCAGCACTCGTCGGGGCTATCGGCATCTTGGTGTCCGCGCAGGTCGGCTCCGAGAGCTGAGCGAGCGGAACCGGGACGGCTGTTGTGGCCGCCTGCCCCCTCGCCGCGACCAATAGCATCAAGGCCTGCCCTCCACTCATATGAGGCATGCGAACGGAGGAGGTCATCCGTGACCGAATCGAAGCGCTTCAGGACGAGTACGACAGACACGACCCGCCGTCGACGGAGATGGAAGACGAAGCCGAGGTCGCAATCCTGCGCGCTATCGAAGAGTTAGAGTGGGTGCTCAAGGAGCGCGAGGCCGAGGACGGATTCACGACCTGAGCAGGGATGGAACCGGACACATTCGTTGTAGGTCGCAGTGACACACTGTAGCCGGTTTCTGTGGTAGGCGTACGAACTATTACTCGTCTTAAAGTAGCCGATCACCGCTGGTACTGGTTCAGAAAAAGTAAACCACGTGCGTGCCGGTACTGTATTCGTTGTGAAACCATATCAAGCCGGACACCAGCTCATCGGCACGAACGGCCGGCGAACCAGCACCACCGGATTGGCCGGCCGAGGGATAGCGTTCTCGGTCTTGCGGACGCACGGAATGGTATGACAGTGTTCCGCCCGGTCCCAGCGACCGACCGGAAGAACTGCCAGGAGATTCTCCAGTACGCGTTCACCCCCGAGAAGGGGCCCGTGACAGTGTCCCCCGACGGTGAGTGGCCGCCGTCGCTGTTCGACCAGCGCGGCCTCTACGACGACGGCGTACTCCGAGCCGCCTGTAAACTGTACCACCTCGAAACCAGCGTCCGCGGTCAGGATACGACGATCGGTGGCCTCGGCGCGGTCGCGACGCGGCCCGAACACCGCGGACAGGGGTACGCAGCCAATCTCTGTCGGCACGCGCTGATCGAGTACCACGAATCCGACGTCGGGTTCGTTGCCCTCTGGCCGTTCTCGACGCCGTTCTATCAGCGCCTCGGCTGGGGAACGGCGAACACCTATCGCCGCTTCGAGCTACCGCCGGCGGTCCTACCGCGGCATGACGTTGCGGGCCAGCTGGTCCGTCTCGACGCCGACGACTGGCAACGGCTCCGTCGCGTGGAGGCAGCCGCTGTTGCGGACACGGCACTCTCGCTCCGCCGCTCGGAGGCATGGTGGCGTGAACGCACACTCGCCAACTGGGACGGCGGCGGCATCCCGTACTGTTACGGCTACGAACGCGACGGGGAGCTACAGGGGTATATAGTCTACACCGTCGCGGATGACGCGGAACACACGCTTTCGGTCACAAATCTCGCGTACACAGACGAGGACGCACACCGGGCACTGCTCACATTCCTCGGTAATCACGGCGCACAGATCGAACGCATTGTGCTCCAGCTACCGCCAGACGCTGACCACCTCAACCGCGTCGACGACCCCGGGTCGGTCGACTGTACCGTTGAATCTGGGCCGATGCTCCGTCTCACTGACGTCTCACATCTCGAACACCTTGACTGGCCCGCAGGCGAGCTTACCTGCACTCTCTCGGTCGATGACCCACTGCTTGACCGCAACGACGGGCTGTTTCGGCTGTCGGTAAGCGACGGCACCGCGACGGTCGATCCGGTTCCAGCTGCCGATGGCTCAGACCCAATCGACGCGTCCGTCGACATCGCGACGCTGTCGCAACTGGCCGTCGGGACACACGGGATAGATACCGCCGAACGGATCGCCGGACTGGACATCAGCAACGGCTCGGTGCGCGATCCGCTCACAGATGTGTTCCAGCCCGCGCCCGTCTATCTTGGCGAGTTCTTCTGAGCGGGCGCTGGATAGCAAGATACATCGAGCGAATCACGGCCCGTCGTCGTACGCCGCCCGACACTCGGGGCAAAGGTCACCCAGTTTCAGCTGGCCCTGTTTCCGCAGTGCGCGTGACTCCTGAATCAGGTTGTGGAGATACCGGCTGAGCGACAAGCCTTCCTCCTCGGCTTCTGTTTTCTACTCCTTCTTCACTTCCGCCACTGCGCAGGTCTTGACGACCTTCCGCTCTTCACTTTTGGACAAACATCTACCAGTCATCACAAAATCGCACCTCTAAATGGACGTTTGTTTGACAATACTTTTATTTCTAGTCCCAATAAGTTGGCCTCGGCACTCACGACTCACAATC
>JBDGPY010000008.1:0-43780 GCA_042219425.1 Haloarcula sp.
TTGATCTCGTTGCTCACGCCCGCGCGGTGACTTTATCAACTCGAAACGCGACAGATGTCTCGAAGTCGTTTTTGCCCATGGAGCGATGGGTTGTGCCATGGACACTGTGTTCGCACCGTGGCGCATCGAATGGGTCGAACGCGAGGAAACGAACCCCGACACCGACTGCGTGTTCTGTGCGTTCCGTGAGGACGACAACGACCGTGCGAACAACCTCGTTGCACGGAGCGACCACGCCTTCGTCCTCCTGAACAACTACCCGTACAATCCCGGCCACGTGATGGTCATTCCGCACGACCACACTGGCGAGTACGGTGACCTCGACGACGAGACGCTGCTGGACCACGCGCGGTTGAAACAGCGGACGTTCGACGCGCTGGAGACGGCGCTTTCCCCCGACGCGTTCAACGCGGGTATGAACCTCGGCGGCTCCGCGGCAGGCGGGTCTATCGACGACCACCTCCACACCCACATCGTGCCCCGGTGGACCGGCGACACCAACTTCATGCCGGTCATCAGCGACACGAAGGTCATCGTCGAAGCCGTCGAGGACACGTACGACCGACTTTATGCCGCGTTCGGGTCACAGGATGGGACGATTGCACCGAAGAACAGCGCTGTTCAGGTCGAGTAGCGCCGCCTGCGACGTGTCACAATACTCTACAGTGTGATTGTTTCAGCTTCGACAGTGACCTTCTGAGAAGTCCGATTTCCAAAATATGGTAACCACCGGGTGTGCCTTTTCCATCGCTGATTGAACTGTCATATGGTCCCATATCGGCATCGAGAACACAGACGGGAAGGCCGGCCGATGCCCCTTGCCCCACTGGAGATTTCCGATGGAGCACTGAAAGGTGTCTGGTCATCGGTGACAGAAATGACCGAGGGCGGCCAGACATTCCGCATCGCGGAACAGAAACTGGGTGGCATGACCTACTCGCAGCGGTGGTTCCAGTACTGTGGGCTGGAGGGCGCTGCTGGACTGGCCCCCAATCCCGACCGTGACGAATTTCTCCGGTCCACAGCCACGTACGGCTGGCAATCGCAACTGGACGACGGCGACAAACTCCGCGTTGAGCACTTTGCAGACTACGAATCCTGGTGCAACGGTATCGGCAGCGACGGCCTCGGCAAGCCGACGATTACGACCTTCGCTTCCCGTCCCCGCCGCAGGGCTAGGTCGGTGTCGAAGCGGCTTTGACGGCGGACAGTCAACGGAGGAGTGATGTCACGCCGCGCGACGCTTCGGCGGGTCGGCCTGCTGGTTCTCGCTGTGAACCTTGTTCTTGTCCTGTTGAAAACCGGTGTCTGGTGGATGACCGGGAGCTTCGCTGTTCAATCCGAAGCGGTCAACAGCGCCGCTGACACCGCCTACTCGCTGGTCATCGTCGCCGGCCTGTATCTGACGACCCGCCCGCCAGACTTCGAGCACCCGCACGGTCATGAACGCATTGAGCCGTTCGTCTCACTGTTCGTCGCCGCGGGTATCTTCGCCGCTGGCGGCCTCGTCCTCTGGAACGCCGGGACTGCCCTGGTGACGGGGAATATCTCCGCAACACAGGGCCCAGCGGCGGTACTCGTCCTCACGTTCTCGGCCGCCGCAAAGTACGGGCTGTATCGCTACTGTCTTTACGCGGGCAAGGATCGAAACTCCCCGGCACTGGTTGCAACCGCGAAGGACAACCGCAACGACATCCTCACCGCGGCCGCAGCGCTGGTCGGCGTCGCCGGTGCAATGGTCGGCTACCCTATTGCCGACCCGCTTGCCGCCCTTGTCGTCGCTGTCGGCATTATTTATACAGGCATTGAGGTTGTCCAGGACAACGTCACGTATCTCGTCGGCGGCGCGCCACCAGAGGACCTCCGCCGTGAAATCCTCCAGCGCGCGCTCGACCACCCGCAGGTCGAGGGCGCACACGATGTGATCGCCCACTACGTCGGCCCCGAAATCGACGTGAGCCTCCACATCGAGGTGGAAGGGGAATTGACGCTGTTTGAGGCCCACGGCATCGAAACCGAAGTGATGAATTCAATTCGCGAGCTCCCGGAGGTCGACGACGTGTTCGTTCACGTCGACCCGAAGGAACTCGGCGAGTGGAAAGACGACGAAGAGGTGGAGCGACTGGCCGATCTAGAGTAAGAACGGTAGTGGTCGGTACCAGTCAGTCCGCCAGTTGCGCCCGCTCGACTGGCTCGCCGAAGGCGTACACGGTGTTGTGGCTCGTGATCTCCACGTCTACCATGTCACCGACTTCGAGGCCACGCTCTTGCGCGTCAGCGATGACGACCTGCCGGTAGGCCTCGTCGTAGCCCACGAGCGACTCGTCGGTGCCGTCCTCGACGAGCAACACGGACGAGGTGCGACCGACCATCGCCTCGTAGGCCTCGGCCATCAGCTCCATCTTCGCCTCGCTCATCTCCTTTGAGCGGTCCTTCTTCGTCTGGCCGCCCAGCCCCTTCATATCGGCGGCGTCGGTTCCGGGCCGCTTGGAGAATCGCGTGACGTTGATCTTCTCGGGACGTGTCTCGCGCAGCAGCGCCATCGACTGCTCGTGGTCTGCCGGCTCCTCGGTCGGGAAGCCGACGATGAAATCCGTCGACAGCGTCCAGTAGTCCAGCTGGTCGTCCAGAGTGTTGACGACGTCCAGATACTCCGACACCGCGTGTTGCCGGCGCATGTCGGCTAACACGTCGTCGCTTCCGGACTGGACCGGCGCGTGGATGAAGTTGTACAGTTCGTCGTGTCTGGCGAGCACCGCCGCCAGTTCCTCCCGGACGCCGTGGAGACCCTTCGGGTTCGCCATGCCGACACGTACCCGGAATTCGCCGTCGATGTCGCTGCAGATGCGGTCAAGCAACTCCGGCAAGAGGCTCTCGCCCTGATTGGTGTCCCAGCCGTAGACGCCGGTGTCCTGGCCGGTGATGCGGATTTCTTTCGCGCCCGCATGGACCAGTGCGCGGGCCTTCTCGACGTTCTCGTCGACGGACGGTGACTCGATTTTCCCGGTCGCCTGCTTGGTGATGCAGTACGAGCAATCGGACATACAGCCCCGGGCGATAGGGAGGATGCCGATGACACCGTTCAGGACCGTTTCGGTGTCCGGCGTCACAGTCGGGCACTCGCCGTTGAGGACGTGCTGGGGCACGTCGTCCCAGTGGAGCACCTCGGCGTCGATGTCGGCGTCGCGGAACTCCTCGCCCTGCGCCAGCGCCATACAGCCCGTGATGACGAGGTCGGCCGGCGTTTCTTTGTCCAGTTCTTTGGCCCGCGCGAGCATGTTGCGCTCAGTCTTCTCAAGCACCGTGCAGGTGTTGAGAATCGCTACATCGGCGGACTCCGGCCCGTCGGCGGGATGGTGGCCGCCCTCCCGGAGCGCCTGCTCGATCTGCTGGGTTTCACCTCTGTTTGAGGTGCACCCGTACGTCTCGATGTGATACCGGGCCATTCATCCAAACGCAGTGGCCAGGTCGTCAAAAGGGCGACGGATTGGACCGGTCAGTAGCTGTCGGCCGTCTCGTCACGGTCTGTTTCCTGCTCTGCAACGGTCTCTCCCTGCCACTCCCGGACGATTGTGTCGCCGCTTGAGGCCCCGATGCGCTCAGCACCGGCCTCGAACATCGCCCGGGCGTCGGCCCACGAACCGACGCCGCCGCTGGCTTTCACCGGCAGGTACTTGCTGAGTATCTCTACATCGTGAACGGCTGCGCCGCCCTCACTGAACCCCGTTGCGGTCTTGAGGTACGCGGCGTCGGCGTCGGAGACGATCTTTCCGACCCGTTCAAGTTCGTCGTCGGTCAGCAGCGGCGCTTCGACGATGACCTTCACCGGGACCGGGACGCTCGCGACGACTTCGGTGATGTGGTCGCGGACAGCATCGTCCTTGCCGGCCTTGAGAAGCCCCACGTTACAGACCATATCCAGTTCGTCGGCCCCGGCATCCCAGGCGAGTTTGGCCGCCTGACAGACGCTGTCGGTCTGTCCCTGGCCGTGTGGGAAGTCGATAACGGCCGTGAGCGGAACGTTTGCGTATTCGGTCGCTAACGGGAGGTAACACGGCGGGATACAGGCCCGCATCCCGTACTGCAGTGCGTCGTCGAGACACGTCCGAACGTCGTCGGGTGTCGTCGTTGGCCCGAGGACCGTATGCTCGATGCGGTCTGGAACGTCGTCCATACGGCGGGTGATGCGGGGCGCGCACGTAAAGACAGCGCTACAGATGACATGCTGTTTCGGAATAGCTGGGCCGTTTGTGCGCCACCGGAAATCATGCCAGTGACCGCCGCTGTCGTCGGTATTTCCACCGCTGTCGGCGTTCGGAAGCTTTTCCCTTATTGGGGTCGGCGTGGGGGACATGGTACTGCCTTCGGGGTTGGCGCTCCCGCCGCTAGAGTACACTGTGTCGCTCCTGGCGGGCACGCTTGTCGTGACCGCGCTGCTGTACGCCCTCGAACCGCCGATTGACCAGCGAACCGTCGTGGCGCTCACGCCGTGGATGGCTGTCGGCGGCGCTCTGCACGCGTTCCACCAGCCCCCGATAGATGCCTATCGGGAGGTGGTCGCGCCGCTGTTCGGTGCGCCCGCCGTGTACCTGACCACGTACATCACGCTTGGCGTCATCTGGATCACACTTTCGCTGGTCAGCGTTCGTGGCGGCTACAGCGAGACCATCTCGCGAAACCTCGGTCTTCTTGGGACAGGGCTGCTGACGGTCCTGCTCGTCATCGGCATCGCCATGGCACTTAAATCAGACTTGCTCGGTCTCGTCTGGCCGACCGTCGCCGTCGCCGTGGCCGCTATCGTAACCGCACTGACAGTGCTTGGAGTCGCGCTGTGGCGGACGCCGGTCATCGTGCGGATGCGCTACGCAGCCCCGACCGTCGTGTTCGCCCACGCGCTTGACGGTGTTTCGACGGCAGTTGGAGCCGACGTTATCGGCGTCACCGAACGGACTCCGATTCCGGCGTACATCATGGAGTTCGCCGGGTCGCTCCCGACGGCCCCCTATCTCGGCAAGGGGTGGCTGTTCGCGCTCGTCAAACTCGCCGTCGCGATGGCGGTCGTCCTGTTGATGGACGACTACCTCACAGAGGAACCGGTCGAGGCCAGTCTGCTGCTCGCAGTCGTCACCGCCGTCGGCATCGGACCTGCCACGAACAATCTCGTCCTGTTCCTGTTCAGTCCAGTCTGAGGGGTTTCACTCTCCTTTTTCGACGTCTCGACATCGGTTACTGATCACACAACGCTCATGGCAACTCCGGGCGAGAGGGAAAACGTGCTCGAATACCCCCTCTCGCAGTGGGCTCTCATCTGCGTCGTCGCTGGCACCGTCACCGGCCTACTGGTGAATATTCCGATGATGACACAGGACGAGGGGTACCTCCCGGCGTACGTGGCCGCCGGTGGCCTCACCCGCGTTGACCCAACCGCGGCAAGCAGGGCGCTCGCTGTTCTCGTCCATCATGCCACTGCTATCGCCGCGGCGCTGCTGTACGGGGCGCTCGTCGTGGTCCTTTCGGCAGTGCTGCCGACCGTCGCGTCGCTCAACGGCGTTCCACTGATACCTCACGTTGTCGGTATCACGGGCGTCACGGCGTTCCTCTACTACTTTTTCGCCCGTATCACCATGCCACGCGCCGGTGGGAGCCTGCGAGACCGTACCGACGCTATCATCGAGCAATGGATGCTGACGGCGTTCATCTTCGGGACCACGCTCGCGCTCTTCATCCCGGCACTCGTTACGCAGCTCTGACCGCTGCCGTCACTGCCCACTGACTCGCTTCGAGAGGTTCCGGTAGGCCGCGAGATACAGGAACACGGTCGCAAGCAGCGCGAATGGGGCGATGAGGACCCACGAGGGGCCGTCCGGCGTGCCGGCACCGACAGTGTAGCCGGTCAGGAGTCCGAGGACGACACCAGCACTGACGGCGATGACCGCCGGTCCGCGCATCCGCCGATCCAACGGCGAGATATCGTCCGCCATACGCTCTCCTGTCGGGGGACGCACCTGACTGTTACGGACGACGACGTTTCGTTGGCTACTAAATACTCCCGTACGAGGAGCCGGTATGGCAAAACAGCCGCACCTGCTCGTTGAACCGGGCGACCTGGCCGACATCGCGCTCGTCCCCGGCGACCCCGGACGTGTCGACCGTATCGCCGGCCACTGCGACGACCACGAGGTCGTCGCGGAGAATCGCGAGTATAAACTCGTCAACGCGACCTATGAGGGCCGCGACCTGACGATCTGTTCGACCGGTATCGGCTCGCCGTCGACGGCCATCGCCGTCGAGGAACTGGAGGCGGTTGGCGTCGAGACGCTCATCCGCGTCGGTACGACCGGTGCGCTCCAGCACGGCATCGAAATCGGTGACATGGTCGTCGCCAACGGCGCGGCCAAGGACGAGGGGACATCCAAGCGCTACGAGGACAAAGCTGTGCCGGCTGTGCCTGACTACGAGGTGCTTTCCTCGCTTGTCGACGCCGCGGAGGCCAACGGCGAAGACGTTCACGTCGGCCCTATTGCAACAGACGACGCCTTCTACGCGGAGACAGATGCGTACATCAACGACTGGGAGGACGCTGGCCTGCTCGCTGTCGAGATGGAGGCCGCAGCGCTGTTCTCACTGTGTCGCCGCAAGGGACTCCGCTCGGGCGCTATTTGTACTGTTGATGGGAACCTCGTCGAGGGCACACAGAAGGGTGAGACGGACGACGACGAACTCCCCGAGAAGGCCAAGAACAACGTCGAACGTGCGATCGAGATCTCCTTGACGGCCGTCACCTCGCTGTGAATCGGTAGACCTTCGCCTCGCTACCGCTGTAAGCCGCCGACTGGCGCACATCTTGGTTTTTGCGGCCCGCTGGCGTAGTCGGAACTGCCACATATCTGTGCGGAGGGCTTAACAGACGCTCTCCCGTCCGGGCATGTATGCTCGACCGTCTGCAGGAGCGAGTCCAGACGATGGCCAGACGGCTTCGACGGATCGAGCGCCGCGAACTACAGGAGTTCAGACGGTGGGCCGAGGTGACTGAGAACCTCGTCCACCTCTCAATGCTGGTGTTCGTGCCGCTCGCCATCGTGCTGGTGACAACACTGGCGAACGCAGTCCCCCAACTGACTTTCCTGCTGTTTCCACCACTTGCGGCGGGGTCCTACACGCTCTTTGTCGACCCGACAGGCAAGTACTCCGATCCCCCACGGTTCGTCGCGGGACTCACAATCGGCGCAATCTGTGGGCTCGGCGCACTGATTGTCTCGAACAGTTATCTGGCGACAACACCCGGCCAGTTCGAAGTCAACGCCCTCGGTGCGGGACTCGCTGTGCTCGCAACGGGTATGATCACCTGGCCCCTCGATATCGAGGAGCCGTCGTCGTACTCCACCGCGCTGCTTGCGCTGCTGGTCGAACCGAACCAGCGGACGGCATTCGTCGCCAGTATCTTCCTTGCAAGTTCGCTCGTGGCACTCATCTTCGTCGTCTGGCGCGAGGAGTTCTACGAGCAGCGGGCGACGTATCTGTACGAATCGGTGTCCGGCGACGACCACGTCCTCGTTCCGATGCGTGGCGAGTCGGCTGGACAGACAGCGATGTTTGGTGCCCGACTTGCGGCGGCCCACGAGGCCGGAAAGGTTGTGTTGCTTGATATGCTGTCGGACATAGACCCCGCCGAAACCGACCAGTCCCTCACTCGGGAGACGATACAGCTTGATATCCGATCCGAAAACAGCTCGGATTCGCCAGCGGCCCGGACTCGGGTGGTCGGCGATGGCGGCGAACCGGTATCGTCGGAACAAACCGATCTCGAAGCACAGATCGACTGGCTGGAGACCCACGCTTCCCGCATCGAGACGCGGACCGGTGTCTCCTGTCAGGTCGTCGTCGCGAGCGATCAGGGGGCACCGGCGAAGACGACACTGCGAACTGCCATGGAGACCAACTGTGACCTCATCGCTGCACCCTATGAGAGCCGGCATGGGGCACTGACCCCGTATCTACAACGACTGCTCCGCAGCAGGAGCGATACGGTTGTCCACCGCTCGCGTGGGGAGCAGACCCACTGGAAGCATGTGCTCGTTCCGGTTCGGTCGGTCAGCGACGTGGCTCACAACATGGTTGATTTCGCGGCGCGACTGGCGGGCCGGAGCGGGCGCGTCGCTGTCGCAACATGTATCGGCCCCGGCGGGGACCGACGGCGGGCAGAGGAGAAGCTTACCGACCTCATTGAACCGTATGAGGGGGTATTCGAGACGCGGGTTCCACAGACCGATATCCAGACGTTCCTCAGCGAGACCGGCCCACAGTACGACCTGGTCATGATCGGTGCGAGCCGGGACCGAAGCAAAGCGTCGCGGTTCATCTCGCCGCCGACGTTCGAGCGACTGGAGGACATCGACACGGATATCGCCATCGTCGACCGTGGCCGGGCCTAGATATCCGCGTCGTCCTCGTCTCTCACGTCGAGCAGGTGGTCCGCGATGTTCTCCATTCCCTCGCGACCCAGCGCGGACTGGACGATGAGATGGCCGCCCAGCACTGCCGGGCTGATGACCGTATCCGCGCCCGCTCGCCGGAGCTTCTCGGTGTTCTCACGGTCGGTTGCCCCAGCGACGATGTTGATCTCGGGGTTCAACGTCTTTGCCGTCAGTATTCCCAGCGCATCCTGTGCGTCGTCGTTCGTGGCTGCGACGACCGCTGTAGCGTCCTCGATACCGGCCTGCTGGAGCGGGTCCTCATCGCTCGGGTCTGCGGTCAAGACGTTGATGTCTTGCTGTTGCAGGCGCGCCGCCGTCTCCGTGTCCGGCGTGATGACGACGAACTCTATCGCGCCGCTCAGTTCTTCGAGTATCGGTTCTGTCAGGTCGCCGTGGCCGAGCACCAGTACGTGGTTCTCGAGCATTCCAAGTTGTGCATCAGTCATGGTTCCAAGCGCCTCCGAGAGCCGCTTTTCGATAGCCGGTCCCAGCAGTGACCCCAGTGCAATGGCGAAACTGGCCGTCCCGAGGACGACAACGGACATCCCGAACAATTTCGCCTGCTGGGTCTGTGGTGTGACGTCGCCATAGCCGACCGTACTGGCTGTGACCAGTGCGTAGTAGAACGCGTCGGTCGCTGTCGAGAGATTGGTAAACTCATCCCGAAGTGCATAGGAACCGGCTGTCCCATACATAAGCGATCCCAGCAGTGCAGCCCCGGCTGCCAGTTGTGCCGTCGAAAGATCGATAGGGCGGTCGAACCGGTGACGGTTCAGTAGCATTGCCGGGAGCGATATCAGTGAGAAGCCGACAAGCGGGAGCGACACTGCCGAACTCTGCACGAGGCCCTGGACTGCTGCGACAGGAAGCAGGACGACGGTCGCGTACCACGCGACACGCAGGCGGCGGCGGAGACCGACGACGCTCACAAGCAGCGTGAACCCCGTGAGCGCACCGGTGAAGCCGGCCGTCCGCTGGATACTTCGGGGAATCAGCTCGCCAAGGGGACCGCTTATCGACACGGCGCTGATGTTGACGACACCAGTGACGAACGACAGCACCGCCACCAGCACCGGTAACAGGAGCGTGGCCCGTGCTCCCAGCCAGCCCCGCGGTCTGTCCATGTCAATCCAGATTACAGCGGCCGGTGTAAGACTGTCGGGCAAAGGCTGTTCGATATGATGACAGCCTGACTGGACGGCGAGCAACACTTTGGTGTCCGATCCAGTCCGACAGCGCCGTCTGTTGGCCGGAAGCGATTTAGTACCGGGAACGCACCGTGGGGACATGGCGTCGCTCCCTGTCGAGATTCTCATGGGAATCTATCTCGGGCTGCTGGTGGGAGTGATACCGGCACTCGCGTCGTGGGCGCTGGGGTTCAGTTTCAAATACGTCACTGGGGTCACGCTCCCGGGGTTCGCCGTCGCCGTTCTGGCGATTGCACTTGCCGGCGTCAGCGGCGGGCTCATGGCGCTCGCTGACAGGTCTATCACGCAGGCCCCCAACGCCGAGCGGGTCGTCACCACCATCGTCCTCGTCGGGATGGCGTCGATGTACGCTCACAACAAGGGCGACCAGCTCGGCGCGAACATCCCGAAGCGGCTCTCGCTAAAGGGACTGCGCGACAAGCAGCTTTCCTCGGATGTGGTTGCGTTCGTCGGCGGTGACGAGGTCCGCATTCGAATCGTCGGTGACGTGGCTGACATGGAGGGATACCCGCCCCTGACAGAGCCGATCCGAGCCGAGATCCGTAGCGAGGAGTGGCGATTTCCTGCCGACCTCCGCATCAGCGAACTTGAACGCCGGCTGGAGGACCGGCTGAAATCGAAGTTTGACCTCGGCGACGCCGCTGTCTCCATCGACGAGCAGGGGCGAGCCACGGTCGTCGCCGCCCCACCGTTCTCGGGGCTCTCGAAGCGCGTCGGCGATAACCGCCACGCCGTCTCCGTGGACGCGCTGCTGCCGACTGGCCTCGCTCGCGGCGACGAAGTCACGATCCTGACCGAGGACGCACAGATCCGTGGAACTGTCATCAGCGCTCGGTCTGCCGCGTCGATGGACGAGGAGCCTGCCGAGACGCCGAAGGAACCGCATGTCGCCGACGCCGAGAAACCGCCGACGCCGGTCCAGGCACCGACGACCGACGGCGGCGAGGGGCGGCTCACGGTCGCCGTCACCCGGACCGACGTGCAACCGCTTCTCCGCTCCGCCCGACCGAAGGTCGTGGTCGAACCGCGCGGGACACACCGCGAGTACGAACTCGTCTCGCTACTCCGGCGGGCTGGAAGCCGGTTCCGCCAGCTCACGGTCCGCGCTGATGGACCGCTAGACGGGACGACGCTCAGGGACGCCCGCGCTCGGGAGGCATATGATGTCGCAATTGTTGCCATCCGGACGCCGGACGGCTGGCAGATCGCTCCGCGGGGCGACGCGACTGTCGAGGCCGGCGACGAACTGTACGCGGCTGGTCACCGCGACGATCTCGATTCCTTCGCGAGGTCGGTCGCATGACGCCTCCCGGTCCGACATTGGTCGCACAGGTGGGTGCGAACCTGCAACTGGGACCGACAGCACAGGCCATGGTCGAGGGGATAGTGTGGCTCCTCGCCACTGCGGTCCTCGCCGCGACACCGGCGGCAGCCATTGCCGCCTTCTATCGGTGGTACGTCCGCGAACGGATCCAGACCGGATTAGCGCTCCTGTTCGGACTGACCGCGGTTGTCCTCTATGTCGGCTCGACGACCGCGCTCAGCGAGGTTATCACTGGCGACGAGGACGTGCTGGCGGCCGGCGCGGTCCTGCTGAACCTCGCCGCGTTCCTTGCCGGCGGGATTGGGGCCTACGGCGGGATGTGGGTCGGGGACCGACTGGGTGTCGACCTCTTTGCTGTGGCCGGTGGCCGGAACATCGACACCGACGCGAGCGAAATCGTCCAGACGGTCGGCCGCGTCACGTCGGTCCGCCTCCCGGAGACTGTCGACGACATCATTGGCTACGACCCAATGCCCGAGATGACGAAAGAAACCCTCGCAAACCGACGGTTCCTCTTCCCGCGGCGGCTGACGAAAGACGAGCTCCGGGATCGACTGGTTGCCCGGCTCAAGACCGACTACGGTGTCGGCCACGTGGACCTTGAACTGGCCGACGACGGGACCGTCGACTACCTCGCGGTCGGCTCGCGAGCGGCCGGTATCGGCCCGACGCTCCCGCCGTCAACCAACGCTGTCGCCATTCGTGCGGATCCGGCCAACGCCGCCAGTGCCGGCGACCTCGTCCAGGTCTGGGAGCGGGACCCGTCAAAGCGTGTCCTCACCGGCGAGATCCGGGGCGTTGCCGGTGACGTTGTCACTGTCGCCATCGATGCCGCCGACACGCCGAAACTCGACTCAGCGGCCGAGTACAGGCTTGTCACCCTCCCGGTACAGGACCGTTCGGATCGGGAGTTTGCATCGCTGCTTCGGGCGGCCGACGAGACGATGGGAACGGCTACCGTCGAACCGGGGAGTAGTCTCGATGGCGCAACGGTCGGCAGTCTGGCGGTGACTGTGGTCGCAATCACCCGCGACGACAGGCAACCGGAGACCATTCCGTCCCGGAAGCGCGTGCTCGCGGCCGGTGACACCATCTATGCGATTTCGACCCCGGACGACCTCCGGCGGCTGGAGCAGGCCACGGCGGGAACGGGCGAAGCGCCGGACACAGCGGCTGTTGTGGACGATCCCGAAGATGACGCGGCCGATACAGACACACCGTCTGGTGGGGCTGATACCGCTGGGGAACAGATCGATACGGAACAGCCGGAGTCAGACGACAATGCAACTGACTCAGCGGGTGACGGCAGCGCCGCGGGCGATTCCGATGCGGTCGAGACCGACACCGACGAACCTGCGGACTCGTCGGGAGACCTCGAAATCGAGACGGCGGACGACGCTGCCGAGAGCGGCAAGTCTCCGGAGAGAGACGACTTTCTGGAATCGCTTCAAAATGCCGATATCGACGACGCGTTCGCTGATGCGAGCGAGGACGACGGCGACGACCCGGTCGAGGTGTGGGACCCGGAAGCGCGACTCGACGAGACGGATGGGGACGATTCGTCGACCGCTGGCAACGACCCGGAGAAACCTAACTGAGACTGCGGTTGTCTCTGTTTCCTGAGAGACGGTTCCGAACGACTGAACTGGCAGACGCCTGTCCGCCTGCGAGCACCGCACACAGTGTGGTCCGGAACCCTCTTTTGCCGGCCGCTCGGAGTACCGATATGGAGTGGAAGCTGTTCGCACACCTCCGGGACGCAGCTGACGGCCAGTCGGTCAGCGTCGACGTAGATGGAGACACAACGGTCGAGACGGCACTCGAAGCGCTGCTTGCGTCACGGCCGGGGCTCGCCGACGAGGTGCTCGACGAGAACGACGAGTTGGCCGACCACATCCGGGTGCTGGTTGATGGCGAAGACCCATTCGCTTCGGGCGAGGGCCTGGCGACGACGGTCGATGAAGAGACAGAACTCGCGCTGTTCCCTCCCGTCAGCGGCGGCTAGGTCACTTCTCTAGGCGTCCACCGTCACGTTCGGGAGTGTCATCCCGGCCTCGGCGTCCGGTATCGCGCCACCGTTCTCGAAGAGGTCCCGCAGGCGGGTCGGCGCGCTCCCAGGCCCCTTCGACAACCGGCCGGAGGTCGACGGCTGCCATCTCGTCGATTGTCTGCCCGTGTCGAGCCAGCGTCACGAGCCCGTCGACAATTCTGGACGAACTGTGTTATCGCTTATGATTCCTTCTGGAGGTCGTCAACTTCGAACACGAAATCTGGGCACTCTCCAACAGTGTCGCTGGCGTATGCCGCCTGAGCGACGTGGCGCGGCGTCTCAGGAATGAAAACTCGCGTTCTGTCGACGCCGAGGGTAGCAGCGTCAGCGGCCACCGCCGAGAACAACGCCCGCGCAGCGTCGACGTCGCTCCACACACCGACCCCGTACTCCGCGACCCGCTCGTTGCCGCTCTCGGTCGTCCGGACGCGACAGGCCATCCCCTGTGGCCCGTCGTCGCCAACGGTCAGGACCGTCTGGTCGGTCGACAATCGGTCGAGTGTCTCCCGGGTCAGCGTCGAGAGTGCCCAGGATTCCCGGCTGTCGAGCGCGAGGCCGGAAAGCGCTTCTCGCCCATCGCTCTCCTGCCAGTAGCGCCATGCTGCGTCGGGATCGTTCCCGACCTGTATCTCGGGCGTTCTGTCCACTGGTTCCGGGTGGGCCCAGCGGAACGACGTCACCGCCTCGAATCCGGCCGCCAGGGACTGCCCGAGGCCCGCCTCGTTCCAGGAGAACACCATGTTCCGGCCGACGGACGCACCGGCGTCGGCGGCCCACTCGACGAGGTAGTCGGTCACCAACTGGCTGAGGCCCACACCCCGGTACTCCGGATCGATGCGCATGCCCTGGAACCACGCCTCGACGTCGGTGAGCATGACCGCCTGTGCGAGACCCACCGCTTGGCCATCGACCTCGACGACGGCGGTCCGCCGCTCCGGCCCATCGCTGTCGACCCACTCGTGGAACACGTCGGGGATGTAGTCGGACATCTCTCTGTCGGGCCAGACATCCTCGGTTATCCGGACCACGTCATCGTAGTCGTCGTGGCGCGCCGGCCGTACAGTCGGCGTCATGCGTTCACGGTGGAGCGCGGCCGGCAAAAAGGGAACCACTGCGACGTCCTACAGTCGGTGCGCCGGTGGTTGGCGCTACAGCCAGGGCGTCGAGCGTTGCTGAATCTCGCCAGCCAGCGGCTCCTGCATGGTGTCGGCCACGTCGTCGCTGTTTTCCAGCGACCACATGAGCTTGACTTTCGCCGTGCCGGGGAGCATGTCCTCACCCTCGATGACACCAGCGTCGAGCAGGTCCCGGCCGGTGTCGTAGACGCGGTCACAGACCCGTCCCTCCAGGCACTGGCTGGTCATGACAACCGGGATGTCGAGGTCGTCGATGGAACCGATCCAGTCGGTGTTGACGTGGCCCAGTCCCGTCCCTTCGATAACGATACCAGCGCTATCGTCGGCGGCGGTGTCGAGCAACGACGGGTCCATGCCCGGCGAGAACTTCAGCAGCTCCACGTCCGTCTCGATGTCGTCGTGCAGCGCCAGGTTGACGGCGTCACGCTCGGTGTACTCCCGGTGGAACGTCACCGTGCTCTTGCCGTCGATGTCGTAGTCGACTTCGCCCAGCGGTTTCGCGCCGACGGTCTCGAAAGCGTCCCGGCGCGAGGTGTGGTTCTTGCGGACGCGGGTGCCGCGGTGAAGGGCACAGCGGTCGTCGGACTCGTCTGCGTGCATACACACGAGCACCTCGGCACAGTCGCTCTTGGCGGCCTCGACCGCCGAGACGGCGTTCATCACGTTGTCGGAGGAGGGGCGGTCGGCCGAACGCTGGCTCCCCGTGAAGACGATAGGCACCGGTGTATCGAGCATGAATGCCAGCGCCGACGCGGTGTACTGCATTGTGTCGGTACCGTGCATGACGACGATGCCGTCCGCACCGGCCTCGATTTCCTCGTGGACCGCCCGGGCGAGGTCCTGCCAGACCGTCGGTGTCATGTTTTCTGAGAGGATGTTGGCGACGACGCGGCCGCGGTAGTTCGCCATCCCTGCGAGATCCGGGACCGCCCGTAGCACGTCCTCGGCGTCGAACTGCGCCGTCACCGCGCCGGTTCGGTAGTCGACCGTCGAAGCGATAGTCCCGCCAGTGGAGATGAGCGACACCGTTGGCAGATCGTCGTCGAACTCGATGGCCGACTGACTCTGTTCGTCCTGTGCGCTTTCCACGTCGTAGACGTCCGACTCAAGCACGTCGACTGAGGCGTCCTCGCGGTCGATGCCGACGTTGTACCCGCCGTCGAGTTTGACGACGAGGTGGTCGGGCGTACTCGACGGGAGCAACACGCCCTCGTAGGTCTGGGCCGCGCGTTCGACGCGGACCCGGTCGCCTGCGTTCATGCGCGGCACTTTCCGCCGGTGGGACTTGAACCCACTCGTTTCGAGGTGCCGTATCCACTCCCCACAAGGACCATACCGCTCGCGGCCCCACACTCAATATGGCCGACCGAACCGAGGAACGGACCCGCGACGTGGATGCGCAGTCGAGCAGTGACCTCGGTATCGACATCGGTGAGACGGAGTCGACGGACACCGAGAGAACTGTCGGGGAATCTATTACCGACGAATCCCCAGCCACAGCGTCTACGACGACAGATAGCGGGAGTTACTTTTCGCTTCGAGCCCTGCTGTTTGCTTTCGGCGCGGTCGGCGGCGGGATGGTGCTGGGCGGGCTGATTCCGCTCGTTCCATTCACCGAACTGCTCGGCGTCCTGCTGGGTGGATTCGTTTACGGACTGCTCGCCAGCGAACGCCGGTATCTGGAGATGGGACTCGCAGGCGGTATCAGCGGTGGCGTCATGGCGGTCATGTCGCTACTCCCACAGCTCGCTGCAGGGTTGAACGGGACCAGACTATTCGCTATCGCTGGCGGTGTCGGCCTGCTGCTCTCGATCACGGGCCACTACTTCGGGCGTGACCTGCGACACGGACTGACGGAGGATTTGTAGCACCCGCACATTCTAGAGCCGTTCCAGCTAGTATAGCCTGAACAGCTGGCAGTGAGCGATCCACTGTATTTTCTCCGCGCCAGATTCGGCAAACCTTATATTTAATGTTCGAGCGTTCAGATATAACTGCTGGTTCTTGAAATCTTCAGCCTGAAATCAATAATTCTGACTATTCAAGAACATTTATATAACTGGTAGGTAAGCCACGAATAGAACGCATGGCAGCAGAAACGTACGGGCTCATCAGCCTGTTTCCGGCGATGCTTGCGATTGTATTGACCCTGTTCACTCGCCAAGTACTCCTCTCGCTGTTTGCGGGCATCTGGATTGGTGCGACAATACTTGTCGGGTGGAACCCGGCCACTGGAGCGGCCCGTGCACTCCAGTTCGTCGTCGATAATGTGACTGAACCGTTCAACGTCAAGTTGCTGTTTTTCACCTTCCTCATCGGAGCGATGCTTGGGATGATATTCCTGTCAGGAGGGATGAACGCACTCGCCTCCCAGATCGCCAGGCGCATTCGAACCCGACGTCAGGCGGCACTCGGAACCTCATTACTGGGGATGACAATTTTCGTCGACTCATACGCCTCGACGATGATCACCGGATCGGTCATGCGTCCGATAACCGACAAGTTCGACATCAGCCGCGAGAAACTGGCGTATATTCTCGATTCCACCACGGCACCGACGGCGTCGATATCAGTTGTCTCGACGTGGCTCGGATTCGAAGTCGGACTCATCGCTGAGCAACTGACCACAATCGGATCAGAACGGAGTGCGTTCCTGCTGTTCCTCGAATCGATCCCGTACCGTTTCTACAGTCTCCTTGCGCTTGCGATGGTGTTCATTGTCGTCCTCGCCGATATGGACTTCGGCCCGATGGCGAAGGCCGAACGCAGGGCCAGAAACGAGGGCAAACTCCTCGGGGACAACGCGGATCCGCTCATGGAGACCCAGGAAGACGATATCGTGACGCCCGACCACGTTGAGCCGCGGTGGTGGTACTTCGCTGCACCAATCGCCGCGCTCGTGGCAGTGACTGGATTCGCGCTGTACTACTCTGGCGGTGGGTTTGCCGGGAAGAGTCTCACTGACGCACTGTCGGACGCGGCCACCGCCGACGCGATTCTCTGGGCCTCATTCTCGGCCTGTCTGGTCATCCTGACTATCCTCGTTGGCCACGCACGGATCGCAGTGGACAAGGTGAGCGACGCCATCTTCGAGGGGTTCAAGATGGTGATGTTCCCCGTCGCGGTGCTCTCGCTTGCGTGGTCCATTGGAGCCGTGAGCCAGGCACTCGGTGTTGGCCCCTACGTCATCGCCATCAGTGAGGGGATTATCACAGCGGGTGTCTTGCCTGCCGTTATCTTCCTCAGTGCCGTCATAATCAGCTTCAGTATCGGGACGTCCTGGGGGACGATGGGTATCCTGTTCCCGGTCGCAATTCCGCTCGGACACTCGCTGGGCGCGCCGCTATCACCGGCCATCGCGGCTATCCTGACTGGTTCGCTGTTTGGCGACCATTGTTCGCCCATCTCCGACACCACGGTGATGTCGAGCATGTTCGCCGCCAGCGACCACGTTGACCACGTGAACACGCAGATTCCCTACGCGGTGTTGGCTGGAGTCGTCTCGACTGGCCTGTTCCTGATGGCCGGCTACGGAGTCTCAGCATACATCGCGCTCCCGATCGGACTGGCTGCTGTCGGGTCGGTGACGTACCTGCTCTCCGAGCAGCTGTCGATAGAGGTTCCCAGCGCCTACGAGTCTGGAGCAGATTAAGACGCGAACCTGTTCAGTGAAGTACCGACACCGGACCGCCCTGTCAGCTAATCTCCCAGCCGCTATCGGTCCGTTCGACCACGCCGTCGTCTTCGAGACGGCGTAGCGCCTCCTCGACGATATCCGGCGGGGCCTCGATTTCCCGAGCCAGCGCCGGCACGGAATCGATACCGTTTGCGAGCCCGCTCACGAGTTCGGCGTACAGTCGACCATCGCCGTTTTCGAACCCCGTATCGATCCGGTCCCGAACGTCGGTGATGCGGGCCTGAACCCACCGCTGGGCCAGCGATAGCTCGTTTTCCAGCTGCTGGAGGTGTTCCAGCTCACGGGCCAGATCGCGGAAGTCGCTGCCTGCCTCTGATTCGATATCTATTGACAGGTACCGACACGACGGCATATCGAACTCCGGGTTGGCGGGATAGGCGCTCTTGGTTCCGAACTCGTAGGGGGAGACGCGGACCTCAAGACGGAGGTTCCGAGAGATTGAGAAGTACTTGCGACGCTGGTCGTCGGTCCGAGAATCGATGAGGCCGGCGTCTTCGAGTCTTTGCAGGTGGTCGATGACTGCTTTCGGGCTGACGCCGATGTACTCGCTGATCTCGGTGACGTAACAGGGCTTGTGTGCTAGTAGTCGGAGAATCCGCCGTCGGTTGGCGTTCCCGAGGAGGTTGAGCAGCTCGGCGGAATCCATTACCCCGTAGGTAGCGGGTCACGGTTCAAAAGGATGACTCTCGTCGGGTGGTTTTTCGGAGAGCGTGGCTACCAGAGCACAGAGATGGACTCTGCCCCGCTCCCGGACCCGCCAGAGCCCGCGCCGCTATTGCCGTTCCCATTTCCGCTTCCGCCGTCGGAACTCTCGCCGCTCTCATCGCTATCACCGCTGCTGTCGCTTTCGCTGCCGTCGTTCCCGCGGTCGCCGTCCTTACCACTAGTGTCATTTCCCTCGTCTTCGGCACTGCTACCGTCAGCGCTCCTCTCAGTCCCCTCGCTTACGTCGCTCCCATTGTTATCGCTGCCACGGTCGGTCTCGTCCGTACTGTTTCCATTCTCGTCGCCTTGGGTAGTGTTGTCAGTACCGCTGGACGGACCGCGGTCCCTCGTCGGGCCCGACTGTCCCTGTTCAGTTCCGTTTCCCCCCGACTCTCCGTCGCTCTCGTTTCCCGACTGACCGGACGCATCGGTTGGCGGCCCCCGATCACTTCCGGCCGCATTCTGTCCGGGTGCATCTGTCGGTAGTCCTCGCTCGCTCCTGTTGGCTCCGCGCTCAGAGTCCCTATCTGTGGGCCCGTTTCCGCTTCCGCGAGCGATTCTCGCGACCTGTTGGCCGGACAGTTCGTTCGCTCTTTCTCTGAGATCTTCGAGCATGCTGTCGTTCACGCCAGTTCGCTTGGCGGCCGCGTCGGTGTCGTTAATCGCGGCCTGTAATCCCTGTATCTCCGCGACAAGGCGGCTTCGCTGGGCGACATACGCCTGCTTTGAGAGCGTTCCGTTCTCGTAGCGCTGTTCGAGTGATGCATTACGCTCCTGAAGCTTCGCAAGCCGACGTTCGAGCGAGCCGGCCCTGTCTGTGACCAGCTGGGCCTGCTTGGACTTGTTCGACTGGTCGAACGTCGACTTCCACATCTCGTTTTCGACGGTGTCGTTCGTGGCGGCGGAATTCGACTGGAGGAACGCGGTGAGGCGGACCCCCATATCGCCGGCCGACTCGGATTGAGTAGCCAGCGTCTCCGTTGTGGTCTCCTGCGCTGTCACAGCTGGTAGACCGACAGCGACGACCCCGACAATGACCAGCAACGAGACGAGCGTAGCCTGGCGTGGGCTCATTCGTCTCCGTTTATTCTCTCCCGCATCAAAAAGAAACGCCTTTGTTCGCGTCGTTCAACGCTCCCTGAGGCGACTGCAGACTGTCCAATAGCGTTTAATCTACCTTCTCGGCCGGTTCCATGGCGGGCAGGAGTTGCCAGGCAATCCCAACCGAGACGACCGTGAGCGCGATCGTCGCAACCGGCAGTGCGAGACGCGGATCATACCGCAGTGGCGGATAGTACCCGAAGCCGTAGTCTACCACGTCGTTGATGAGTCCTAACCCGAGCGCAGTCGCGAGTGCACCTCGGGTCGTCCGGGCGTAGTGAGGGACTAACAGCCCTTCGGCGACGAACCCGAGGTGGGTGACGATAATTCCGAAGTACGCCCACGGGGCCGGGAAGTAGGCGCCGAAGCCGATGTTCAGGGCGACGACGGTCCACAGCCCCATCTTGACGAGCCAGACCAGCGCAATAGTGTGGAGGTAGGCCAGCGGGATCGTCGTCGGTACGTCGTCCAGCGACCGCCCGAGGAACGGGACGAGTGTCACCACCGACAGGGTCATCAGGAACAGCGCGGCCGGCGAGTCGGTGTACAGCGGCCAGAGAAACGTTGATACCTCGGACATCGTTTCAACGTAGTACCGGACGCCGACAAGCATCGCGACGACGTTGACGACCAGCAGCCACACGAGGCTCGGCGTCTGCTCCAGATAGTACCGCGCGTACCGACGTGGTAACGGCCCTCGCTGCTCGCTCATGGGACGATTCGAGGTCGCTCGCGGCAAAGCCCTGTCGGACGGAGGCTGTCGCCGCGACGCCGGGTCCGCCGAGTCCGGGCTGTTTGCACGACGGCAAAAGGGTACCGGCGAACACTTATACGTGTCAACACCACACATCCGGGTGTACCGATGTTCGAACAGTTTTCGAGCGGATACTACCTCGGCCGCCTCTACGTCGAACCACGAGTCGACGCGGCGGCTGCTATGTGTCGCGAGCAGCACGAACGAGTGAACGAGCAGTTGTATGCCTCCGGTGAGGGAATCGAGCGCACAGATTACCCACTCGTAATGAAACTCGGATCGCGACACTTCCCCGTCCACGGCGATAAACAGGTCCCGGCGGATACACTCGCCGTCCCCGAAGCGATGCTCGACGACATCCACGTCCGGAACCCACCCAGCCTCGAAGAAGTGTTCCTGGCGAAGGCAGACCACGCCGCCCAACTACTCTCTATCTCGGAGGGGACGCCGACACTTCCGGACGCCGCCGTCTGAGGCCTGTCGGAAGTCACTTTTAAGCCCATCGGCGCATGCCATCCAGTCGATGATTGACCGGTTGCTGGGACGAGCGTCGCTGAAAGAGCGGGTGGCTGAACTCGAAGACGAGAACCACCACCTCGAACGACAGCTCGACGCGGAGAAAGAGCGCCGCGCCGACGCAGCGACCGAACGCCAGCAGGCGGAGGCCGAGGTCAATCGGCTGGAGGACCGTGTCGCCGAGCTCGAAGACCGCGTCGAGCGCCTGCAGGATGAGGAGAGCGAGTCGACGTTCCGGGCTGAGGAGACACTCAGCCGGGCGCGGCTGGAGTCCGTCCTCGACCGTCTGGCGTCGTTCGAGACGGGCCCGGAAGGAGTGTTCACGGCCTACATCGAGGATGCAAACGCCGTTCCGGGTCCGGTACGGAATGCCTTCGGTGACCGGACGTCACTGGTCGCCAGCGCCGCGCCGTGCTTCGCGGTCACCGATGACGCTGGGCTCCTGTCTGCCTGTCTGTCCGTCCCCGTGCCGCCGTCGCCATTCACCGAGTGGGCCGGTTCGGTCCAGTTGGAGCGCTCGTGGTTCGAGCCGACCGGTGAGCACGTCGTCGCGTTAGTCCGCTCAGACCTGTTCGCAATGGGCGAGTACAATGGCCGCGAGCGGACCGCGTTCCACGGGTTTGACTCGGAGCTGAAGAGCCAGCACTCAAAGGGCGGGTTCTCACAGAGTCGATTCGAGCGACTCCGAGATCAGCAGATCGACTCCCACCTCGAACGCTGCCGTGCAGCCATCGAGGAAGTGTCGCCGGAGCGCCTGTACGTCGTTGGTGAGCGATCAGTCATTCACGAGTTCTCTGATCTCGCCACGACGACAAAACCCGTCGATGCGACGGGTGAACCGGCGGCTGCGCTTGACGACGCCGTCCGGTCGCTGTGGACCGTCCAGTTGCGCATTCCGTAGATACCGTAGCTTTTTCGCGGACCGATGATTCTGTCCGGTTATGGCCGTTGCCATCTTAACACACGACTCTTTCCCCGACCGAGCCAAGACGGCTGTCGGGTTGTTGCGGTACGGTGACCGAGAGGTGCGAGCGCTTGTCGACCGCGAGCGGGCTGGCCAGCGCGTCCATGATTCGATCCCGGACGTACAGGACGCCCCCGTCGTCGGCTCGATGGACGACGTACCCGCTGTCGACGCGCTGATCATCGGCATCTCGCCCATCGGCGGCAAGTTCGACGAGTCCTGGCGCGAGGATGTTCGAACGGCACTCGAACGCGGCTGTGACGTGTATTCTGGACTCCATGACTTCCTGGCCGACGACGAGGAGTTCGCCCGGCTCGCCGCCGAACACGACGCCGAACTGCATGACCTCCGCAAGCCGCCCGAGGACCTCACTGTTGCGGCGGGGACGGCCTGCGATGTGGACGCGACGGTCGTCACGACTGTCGGCACCGATTGCTCAACGGGGAAGATGACTGCCTCGTTCGAGATTCGCGACGCTGCGCGTGAGCGCGGTCTCGACGCCGCCGTCGTCCCGACCGGCCAGACTGGCATCGCCATCACCGGCCACGGTATCGTCGTGGATCGCGCCATTGCCGACTACGCCGCTGGTGCAGTCGAGCGACTCGTCGAGGACGCGCAGGCAGCAGATCTCCTCGTTGTCGAGGGGCAGGGGGCACTGGCCCATCCGGCCTACTCCGGCGTGACGACGAGTATCCTCCATGGCTCAGCTCCCGACGCGCTCGTCATGTGTCACGAGGCCGGTCGCGAGGCTATCCATGGCTACGAGTCCTTCGCCATCCCGCCGCTGTCCGAGTACGTCGACATCTACGAGCGCCTCGCTGCACCCATCTCGGATGCGTCTGTCGTCGCTGGAATGTTGAATACGAAGCATCTCGACGAGAGCGGGGCCGCGGATGCGGTCGCCGAGTACAGCGACGCTCTCGACGCGCCAGCGACTGACCCAGTGCGCCACGGGGTTCCTGACGCGGTACTCGACGCGATCACATGAACTGGACTATCGATCACCACGACCTGCCGCTGTCCGCACCCTTTGGCATCTCTCGGGAAACCAGCGAGACCAGCGAGACGGTTGTCGTGGAACTTACACACGAAGGTACTACCGGCATCGGGTCCGTCACGCCGTCTGCGTACTACGACGAGAGCGCGGAGTCAGTCGCCCAGACGCTTCCAGCCCTCTGTGAGACCGTCGACCGCGTCGGCGATCCGCACGCCCAGCAGCGAATCGAACGGGAACTCACCGAGCGAGCGCCGGACCAGCCCGCTGCGCGGATGGCTGTCTCCATCGCGGTTCACGACCTCGCCGCACACCAACTGGACCTGCCGCTGTATCACCGGTGGGGGCTCGATCCCGAAGCTGTCCCGCCGACCACGTACACGGTCGGCATCGACTCGCCGGAGCGGATGGCCGAGAAGGCACGTACTGCAGTAGACAACGGTTTCGATCACCTGAAGATCAAACTCGGCACCGACGACGACCGAACGCGCCTCGATGCAGTCCGGAACATGGCCCCCGACGCCGAGTTGCGGGTCGACGCTAACGCCGCGTGGACGTCCGACGAGGCTATCGACGCGACCGACTGGCTCGCCGATGCCGGCGTCACGATGCTCGAACAGCCGGTCGAGGCCGACGACATCGACGGCCTCCGTCGCGTCACCGAAGCGACCGCGATTCCGGTGGCTGCCGACGAGTCCTGTGTGACCGCTACGGACGTGCCACGTGTCTCCGATGCCTGTGACATCGTCAACGCGAAACTCGTCAAATGCGGTGGACTCCGGCCCGCAAGGCGACTCCTCCACGCCGCCGATGCACACGGTCTCGATTTGATGCTCGGGTGTATGGTCGAGTCCAACGCCAGCATCGCCGCTGCAGTCCACCTCGCGCCGCTCGTCGACTACGTCGACCTCGATGGGGCGCTACTCTTGGAGTCGGACCCCTACACCGGCGTCCCGCTCGACGGCGACGTGTTCGATCTCACTGCGGTGTCGTCTGGTACCGGCGCTCGGCGGGCGTGAACTGGATCTCGATTGTTGCCGAGATGTCCGGCGCTGTGTCGCCTGTAGATACCATCGCGAGGGAGTATCGGTGTCTCCCAGATGAACACCTACCTGTAACAGCGCGAGAGTCCCGCCCTTCCCGTGAGGGACGAGTGTTCCGACTCCCTGTCGGAACCGAGGACCGAACAGGGCGGGCGTGAAGCGTGTAAGCTCTGGTGAGAAACCACCGCGTTACTGCTGGTCTTGAGTCTCCAACGTGTCGAGTCCTGCTTCTAACACCTGTGCATAGGCTTCCGAGAGGTCCAAATCGTTCGCTTCTGCGTAGTCTTTGACTCGGCCACCGAGCGTATGTGAAATGTCGATGTTGGGGCGCATGACGAAAAGACTTTAAGACTAAAAGTATAAACATCTGTTGTCGTGAAGCGGACCAACACGTTCGCCGTGCGACCGCTCTCCGATACTGGAGAGCAACTGCTGCGGGACCTGTTGGACGCTTCCGCCGCTCTCTGGAACGAAGTCAATTACCAGCGCCTCATGCGGTACAACGACGAGGATGGTTTTGAGCGCGAGGACGTGTGGGACGCTGATACAGGCCAACTCGAAGGTCGATACAAAGGCGTTCTCGGTGCATCCACCGCCCAACAGGTAATTCGGAAGAACAGCGAAGCGTGGCGGGCGTTCTTCCGCCTGAAAGACCAGTACCACGACGAGTCGAACACGTCGGTCACGGACCACCCGGAGCCGCCGGGATTCCGTGGCAACGAGGACGATGGACGTCAACTCAAGACTGTCATTCGCAACGACGCATACACTGTCGAATGGGGCGAGCGGTCCCGGCTTGAGATACTGGTCGGGAGTGAATTGAAAGGCCGATATGACCACACCGGGCGGCTCCGGCTTGAAATCGCTGGCGACCCGAATTGGCCCGACTACGAGAAACAGGGCCGGCTAGACCTGTGGTACGACGAGACTGACAGCACCTTCCGGGCTTCGCAACCCGTGACCGTTTCTGACAATGCACGGGACACTCCACTGGCCTCGGAGAAGGCCGCTCTGGACATTGGTGCGAACAATCTCGTCGCCTGTACCACCACAACCGGCGAGCAATACCTGTACGACGGCCGCGAGTTGTTCCAGCGGTTCCGCAAGACGACGCGAGAGATCGCGCGGTTACAGTCGAAACTCGGAGAAGGCCGATACAGTAGCGAGCGTATCCGGCGGCTGTACAGGAAACGGACTCGTCGCCGTGACCACGCTCAAGAGGCACTGTGTCGTGACTTGCTGGAACGACTGTACGCCGAAGGCGTGGACACGGTGTATATCGGTGGCTTGACCGACGTGCTGGACACGCACTGGTCGGTCGAAACTAACGCCAAGACCCACAACTTCTGGTCGTTCAAGAAGTTCACCGAACGACTGGTCTGTACCGCTGAGGAATACGGTATCTCGGTGAAAATCCGGTCGGAAGCGTGGACCAGCCAAGAGTGCCCGCAGTGCGGTTCGACAGACCGAACGACACGGCATCAGGACACGCTTACCTGCCCGTGTGGATTCGATGGGCACGCCGACCTTGCGGCGTCAGAGACGTTCCTGAGACGGCACACGGAGAAAGCAGTCAGGCCGATGGCACGGCCCGTGCGGTTCGAGTGGGACGATCACACTTGGTCGGGGACACCACACCCTCACGAAAGTCCCAAAGAACAGCGCATAGACCCGAGTACCGTCCACCGTGACGGGAATGTTGCCTCCGGCGAGTCTGAGACCGGCTGAGACTCCCACGGAGGAAACCGCGCCGTCGTCGGGCTTTGCCCGACTGCTTGAGGGAGCTTTGCTCCCTCTCCGTTCACGGCGCGGAGGATGTCATGATGTGTGGTAGGAGTTTTCTTCCCGCAGCTTTCGGACCCGGATCAGCGGCGTACTGAACCCGTGGGCCGACTTACGCCAGCCACTCGTCGAAGGAGTGGTTCTCTCGGCTCGCCGCGACGTAGTCGCGTTGCATCGCACAGATCGCGTCATGCAGGTCCTGTCCGTCGTCGAGATACTCGCATACCCGGTCAATTTTCCAGTCGCTCGGGGTCATGCCGGCGTTGTACCGGGCTTCTATTGGGTCGAGATACTCGTCGATGCGGGCCCTGGGAACGTCCTGTGCCTCCAGACCGCGGCGCGCGTATCGGAATATCTCGTCGTAGATGACAGTGTGGTCGTCTGTCCGTTCGCCGTCGACAGTCACCCACGACAGGTCGGCGTCGGAGCCGTCGTGGGCGGCATTGTAGAAGCTTTGTTTGGCGTCCTGCCATGGGAGTTCCGCGACAGGGTGGTCCGTGACGACCAGGCCACGGATAAGCCCGACTGTGAGCGCCTGAAGCCCGATCATGTCTTTGGCGTGTGGCTGGGTCGGGAGCGGGCGGTACTCGATGCGGAGTGACCGCTCGGTGCTGGTATCCTCGACCGCCGTCCCGCCGACGACACAGCGGAGCCAGCGCCAGTAGGTCCCGCGCTTGTGATCGAACTCCCAGAACTCGTCGCCGAAGCGGTCCCGGTCGCCGTCCTTGATGAACTCCCGGAGGAACGGCGCGAACAGGTCGTCATCGACGACGCGACCGACCACGTCCGTCGTCGTGTTCAGGTCCCGTGGAACGCGAACCTTCGGGTTTTCGCTGGTGTTGACCGACTGCTCGAAGGCGGCGATACGGAGTTCGTGGTGGGTGTTCGAACAGAGCCACTCCCCGTCGGTGTCGTCGTACATGTCCGCTGGGAGAAACGGCGAGTTCACTGACAGCGCGAGGAGCGGGCCGAGCGTCCGTATCGCGGCGTTGTAGTACTCGGGGAACGCTTCCGTGTCCGGAATCTGGAGGTGGGGCTGTATCGACGTGGCCAGCGATTCGAACAGGATTGTTGGGAACGATCCGCTGTAGCCCGGCACCTCGAAGTCGATGCGCCCTCCGGCGTGGTTGAGCGCCTCGTTGTCCAGCGCCACGTATCTGGGGGCCTGCCGCATGTTGTCTGCAAGGACAACCCCGTCGCGCGTCTCGTGAGCGGAGAGATACGCCTCGCTCCCTGACTCTGGGGGAATCGTCCACATGGCATCGAGGACGAGTTCACAGTTGTGCATGCTCGCCTGCTGGCGGGCCTGCTTTGTCTGCATCTCGACAGCCGTTGTCTGGACCTCCATCCCAGTCTGGTCGAAACTGTTAGGATCGGTGTTAATCTCGGCGTTGTGCAGGCCGAGCTCCTTGTTCGCCTCGCCTTCGAACACCGCGTCGGGCAGGCGGGTCAGCCGTCCCTCCCAGTCCTCGGGGTCCATGTACGGCTCGCTGTCCGTCTCGTCTTCGACGGCCGGTTCAACGGCCGGGTCTCCATCATCGTCCGGCGTCGCCGGCTCGCCCTCGGCCAGCGGGCTGTCGGGGTCGATGTCAAGCGACGGCCCTTCGCCCGGGCCGAGCGCGTCGCCACCGTCTGCAACGTCGGTGTCCTCCGCGCCTAGCGACGTGTCTGTGGCGGATTCCAGCGATCCGTCCGAGTCCAGTGAGCTGCCGTCGTCCGGTTCGAGCGAGGCTCCGCTTCCGCCTTCTGGCTCGGCCGGTGCGTCGAGCGAACCGCTCCAGGCCGCGTCTGACGATCCACTCAGGTCGTCGTCCGAATTCTCGCTCTCGTCGTCCACCTCGGGTTCGGGTGGATCCGGCTCGGCGTTGATGGCGTACAGCTCTATTTCGAACCCGACGGAGAACGCCTCGTTGTCGAACTCGCCGGCTTCGATGGCTCTCCGGAGCTTCATCGCCTGTTCGTCGACCCGCTCGGTGAACTCGGCGGCAGTCTCGTCGGCAAGCGACCGGGTCACCAGGTCGACGATATCGTCCATGCTCGGTACTGTGTGGGCTCTTCCACTATAAGTGACCCGTCGTTCGGTTGCAGATCTGATACTGGGCGTTACTCGAACAGATCCTCATGACGGGCCGCGAGGTTGGCGTAATCACCCGAGTGGAACGCCTCAAACACCTCGTCCGGGTTGATGGTCGTCTCCGACAGCGGCGACACCGAAGCGGGTATCCCGCGGACGAACGACTCCGGTGGAACCTCGTAGCCCGGCGGGACGACGGTCCCCATCGCGACAATAGAGCCCTCGCCGATGGTGACGTCGCTGACAGTCGAGTTGAAGCCAACGAGCGCTCCGTCTCCCACTTCCGCATCGTTGAGGACAGCCCCGTGACCGACCATTACTCTCTCACCCACGGTTGAGGCGTGGACGATCGCCCCGTCGCCAATGGCCGACTCGCGGCCTACCTCAACGGGAGCGACATCGCCGCGCAGCACGACGCCGGGCCAGACGTTGGCGTTTGGGCCGACGGTGACATCGCCCACGAGCGTCGCCTCGCGGCTGACGTGTGCGTATCCGTGGACGTCCGGTGTGGTTCCCTCAAATTCGTACTCTCGGCTGTCCATACCTGATATAACGGATGGCTGGTCCGAAAAGATACCGGTCAGCTGAACCCGCGCCACGCCACTTATCGACGCGTTCGGCTGCCGACACCGGGTTACTCACTCGATGTGGACAACGAGGACGGGGACGGGTGCGCTCTGGACGACGCGCTCGGTCACGCTCCCGAGGTTGGCGACCCTGTCGCGTCCGGTCCGGCCGTGTGTTCCCATCACGATGAGGTCGACATCTGCATCTTCGGCGTAGTCGGTAATTGTCTTGTGTGGAATCCCTTCCTCCATGGTCGTCACCACATCGAGCCCTGACTCCTCGCCGGCGACGACGATGTCGTCGAGTGCGACGTCACCCTCCTCCTCCAGGGACTGGCGCACCTCGTCCTGGTTGGACTTGTCGGCTGCAAGGTACAGTCGCCTGTCGACCACGTAGAGGCCGTGGAGCGTTGCGTCGTTGTCGCGAGCGATGGAGGCCGCGTGGGAGAGCGTCTCCGTCGTTCCAGAACTGCCATCAGTGGCTACGAGTACCGAGTCGTACATTTGCACGGGTTCCTATGCGAACCATGACCACATAGTATTCCCTGTCACTGTCAGCGGTCCACCTACAGATGGACAGGGCGAGTACCTCGAACTACGTGACTTCGAGACAGTCATGGACTCCTACTGTATCCGCCAAAGCGCATCGTCTCCTTCTATTGTTCAATATAATCGGAGGTTAAGCATTATTTGTCAACACGAATACTTTTGCCGCTCGCTACCGATTAGTTTCACTACAATGCAGGGGAGCACGCAGCCAGATGATGCGCGGGTAGAACTGTATGTTCGCTCGCTTCTGCCCGACGGGCACACGCAGCAACAGGCTGCGGTCATCGATCGTCTTGAAGCCCTCTCGGACGCCGAGATTTTGACGTCAGTGTCTGTCCAGATTATCGGACAGCAGATTCCATCGACACCGGCGGATGCTCGGACTGACATCGGGTTGTTCGCCCTGAACCGGGTTAGCGTGTTTAAAGAATGGGCGAAGCGAAACAACTGTTCGCTTGAACCAGGGTTCCGCGTGCGATCAGTCGACTCCGATATCTCCGGCGAGCAGTATCGCGCACTCGTGTTCCCAGTCCAGCTTCTCGCGGAGTACAAGGGGACAAAACTCACCTGTGTGACGCCGCACACGTCCGACGGCGAGACTGTTACCGTCAGGGACCGGCTAGAGATGCTTGAACAGGAGGTGCAAGAGGAAGAGCCGACGTTCTCGCCGCTGGAACGCGCCGGTGCGGCACGCCCGCCGCCCCGTCCCGAAACGGGAGTCGTCGACGCAATCGACGAGGACTCGGACCCGCTGCTGCCGGAGTAGCCGATAGATCGCCCGCGTCTCAATACACTTATCCCCGGCCGCCGTCGTATCCTCGGGTATGAGTACGGTCACGGTCACGCTGCCCGACGGGACCCCCCTAGAGGTCGAGCGTGGCAGCACGGTCGAAGATGTCGCCTACGAAATCGGGTCAGGACTGGGTGACGACACGGTCGCCGGCGTCACCGACGGCGAACTGGTCGACAAGCACGCGCCACTGACAGACGACACCGAGCTCGAAATCGTCACCGAGAGCAGCGACGAGTATCTCGACGTGCTGCGCCACTCTGCCGCTCACGTCTTCGCTCAGGCCTTACAGCGCTGCTACCCCGATGCGCAGCTCACAATCGGGCCGTGGACCGACGACGGGTTCTACTACGACATCACCGGCGTCGATCTGGACGAGGACGACCTCGAAGACATCGAGGCCGAGGCCGAGGAGATCATCGACGAGGACTACGACATCGAACGCGAACTCGTCGACCGCGAGGACGCCTTCGAGCGCTACGAGGACAATCCGTTCAAACAGGATATCCTCGAAACTGAGGCCGCCGACGAGGATCCCGTCTCCTTCTACAGACAGGGTGAGTTCGAGGACCTCTGTCAGGGTCCACACGTCGAATCGACCGGCGAAATTGGCGGGTTCGCCCTGCTTGAAATCTCTGCGGCCTTCTGGCGCGGTGAGGAAGACAATGAAACCCTGACCCGCGTCTACGGGACGGCCTTCTCCACGCAGGACGCTCTCGACGAGTACCTCGAACGTCGCCGCAAGGCCGAGGAGCGCGATCACCGCAAAATCGGACGGGAGATGGACCTGTTCTCCATTGACGAGACGACTGGACCGGGTCTGCCGCTGTACGAACCCAACGGCAAGAAGATCCTCAACGAGCTGTCGGAGTATGTCGCCGATCTCAACCGCGACGCAGGCTACGACGAGGTCGAGACGCCCCACGTGTTCCGTACCGAGCTGTGGAAGAAGTCGGGACACTACGAAAACTACGTTGACGACATGTTCCTGCTGGATGTCAACGACGAGGAGTACGGCCTGAAGCCGATGAACTGCCCGGGCCACGCGACAATCTTCGAGCAAAACTCGTGGAGCTACCGCGATCTGCCGGTTCGGTACTTCGAGGACGGGAAGGTGTACCGGAAAGAGCAGCGGGGCGAACTCTCCGGACTCTCCCGGACGTGGGCCTTCACCATTGACGACGGTCACCTGTTCGTCCGCCCGGACCAGATCGAGGAGGAGGTGCTGGCGACGGTCGACATCATCCTCGACACGCTGGATACGTTCAATCTCGACTACACCGTCCAGTTCGCTACCCGGCCAGAGAAGTCAGTCGGTGGCGACGAGATCTGGGAGAAAGCCGAGTCCCAGCTCGAAGCTGTCCTCGACGAGCAGGACATCGAGTACGTTGTCGAAGAGGGCGACGGGGCCTTCTACGGCCCGAAAATCGACTTCGCCTTCGAGGATGCGCTGGGACGGCACTGGGACGGTCCGACCGTCCAGCTGGACTTCAACATGCCCGAGCGGTTCGACCTCTCCTACACCGGCGAGGACAACGAGGAACACCGCCCGGTGATGATTCACCGCGCGCTGTATGGCTCCTACGAGCGGTTCTTCATGGTGTTGACCGAGCACTACAACGGGAAGTTCCCGCCGTGGCTCGCGCCAGAGCAGATCCGGCTCCTGCCGGTCAGCGATGACAACATCGCCTACTGTGAGGAGATTCAGGAGGAACTCGATGACTTCCGCGTCACCATCGAGGATCGCTCCTGGACTGTCGGCAAGAAGATTCAGCAGGCCCACGACGACCGCGTCCCCTACATGTGTGTCATCGGCGACAACGAGGAGGAGGCTGGAACCATCTCGGTGCGGGACCGCAAGGAACGCGAGGAGAAAGATATCGACCTCACTGAATTCCGTGACCACCTCGAAACCGAAGTGCAGCAACAGCGGACCGCCGTGACGTTCCTCGCCGGGCGGTAACCGGTATCGGAACAGGTCCCTGTTCCCGTTTTTGCGCTGAGAGACTGCTAGCACATGCCGGGCCCGCGTTTTTATACCTGGCAAGTGAGTCGACCTGTATGATGTCCGACAACGGGTCGGAGAGCGATACAATGCGCGAGCGCGCCAGCACTGACACGCGGCTTGCCTGGCTGGTGCTTGACGCTGATCGGTGGCTCATTACGACCCTCTTTTCGGCCGTCCTGTTCTGTGGTGTTCTGGCTGTCGGCAGCCTCCATCCGACGCCGCCACAGATACTGCTGACCCGAGGCGACCCGATAGAGACCCTGTTTCAGGCACTTACTGCTGGGACAATAACGACTGTCACGCTAGTCCTGACGCTGAGCCAGCTCACCCTTTCACAGGAACTCGGAGCTGTCGGCGACCAGCGCAAGCGGATGGACGAGGCGATGCAATTCCGGGCTGACGTGGCCGACGCCGTCGATATGCCTGTCAGCCCGGCCGACCCCTCCGTATTCCTCCGGTCGCTGGTTCGCGGGACGGCCGAACGAGCGGCAGCGGTCCGGAACAATGTTTCGGAGTCAGCGCTCGGGCCTGAACTGACTGCCCTGCTCTCGACGTATCTCGATGATGTAACCACCAACGCTGACAGCGTTACCGATCAGCTCGAAGGGGAGACGTTCGGCGAGTTTGATGTTGTCAGGGCCGCATTGAACTACAATTACTCGTGGAAGCTCTACGCTGGCCGCCGCATCCGTGTGGTCCACGCTGACTCCCTCACCAATGAGGTCGACGAGTCACTCGCTGAACTCGTCGAGATACTCGAACTGTTCGGTCCTGCCCGGGAACACTTCAAGACGTTGTACTTCCAGTGGGAGCTGTCGGCTCTCTCGCAGACACTCCTCTATATTTCGATTCCAGCACTCACCGTTTCGATAACGTCTCTACTGTTCTTTGACCCGCGTGACTTTGTCGGCGCACTGTTTGGTGTCCCGAACGTACTGCTCGTCGTCGCTGTGACCACGACACTCTCGGTGCTTCCGTTCACGCTTCTGCTCTCATACATCCTCCGGATCGTCACGGTCACGAAGCGAACGCTCGCCATCGGTCCGTTCATCCTCCGCGAGACGGACCGCTCGGCGGATGTAACGGTTGAGTGAGATTAGTGAGCCCGCCGGAACACCCATGGTATAAGTAACGGTCGACGTTCGATAGAACCATGCAAATCGGCTCGCGGCGGTGCATACTCAACCCTGTCAGCGGGGATGGCGAGCACGCCGACTACGTCCCGCGGTTACTGAAAGCGCGGGGGTTCGAAGTATACGAGACAACTGCGGCCGGGGATGCGGTCGAGTTCGGTCGCCAGACGGGCAGAGACGAGGTGTCTGAGGTAGCCGTCTGCGGCGGTGACGGGACAATTAACGAGGTCATTCGTGGACTGGACGACGCCGGCCATCTCGACTCGGTGACGCTGAGCGTGATCCCTGCCGGCACGGCGAACTTGCTGGCCGACAACATCGGTATCACGGATATCGAACACGGCGTCGAAATCGCCGACACCGGCGAGAGGCGAACGGTGGACGTCGGGATGGCCGACGGCGAGCCGTTCCTCGTCTCCTGTATCGCCGGGCTCCCCGCCGACGCCAGCGTCTCGGCCTCTGGGGAGCTCAAGGAGAGGTTCGGGACGCTGGCGTTTCTTATTACCGGAACACAGGAGGCACTGCGCTTTGACGGGCTCACCCTCACTATCGCAGCCGTCGGCGAAGACGGCCCGTTCACCTGGTCTGGCGAAGCCACGTGCCTGCTGGTGGGGAACGCCCGGAAGTTCGTCGCCGAGGGCGGGCAGGCCGACATGGAAGATGGCCTGCTCGACGTGGCTATCGTCGAGCAGATGCCCACTGGTAACCTGGTCGCGGAAGCTATCGGACAGCGGCTATTGTCGCTCGACACCGACGGGGTGACCCATGTCCGGGCCGACGAAATCGTGGTCGACGGTCACGGCGAGCAACTCACGTTTAGCCGCGACGGAGAACTCAGCACGCACGAAACGCTGCCGCTGTCGGTACGCGAAACAACGCTCACACTCAGGGTCGGTCCGGGGTATGACCCCAATCCCGACTGACTACTGTCTGTGTGTCGCTCAGAAGGAAGGAAAATTCGGGGCTGGTGGCTGACCTACTGCTCGTCCTCTTTCAGCTCGTCAAGTTCGGACTCGACCTCGCTATCGTTGACATCGACCTGGGTGGACTCGTCGGCGACCTCCTGTTCCAGTTCGGCCTCGGAGACATCGGTGTCTGTCGATCCGCTGTCGTCCTCGGCCTTCCCCATCTCGGCTTTCAGCGTGTCGAGTTCGGCGTCGACCGTCCCCTTCTGCTGGACCTCCTCTAGTTCGCGTTCCAGCGAGCTCTTGTCCGAAAGCTGGCTATCGAGGACGCCGTCCTCGCGGAGTTCGTCCATCGCCTGTGAGCGGGCTTCCATGTCCTCGGTCCGCTCCTCCGCACGCTCGATAGCCTGGTTGATGTCCTGCATTTCGTCGCCGGCACCGGTCATCGCCTCGTTGACGCGCGCCGAAGCCTTCGCGGCCTCGTGACGGGCCTTCATCGTCTCCTTTTTCGTCCGGAACTGCTCGATCTGCTTCTGGAGATCGTCTTTCTGCTCGACCAGCTGGTCCTGCTGGGACTGGAGGTCCTGGATCTGTCCTTCCAGCTCCTCTATCTGTGTCATCTTCTGTTTCTTCTTCTCTAGAGCCTGTCGCGCGAGGTCTTCGCGGTCCTGCTCGACGGCCTGTCGTGCCTGTTCGTTATGCTTCTCGACGTTCTCTTCGAGGCGACGCTTCTGTATCTCCAGTCGTTTCTTTTGTGTCGTCAGGTCGGCGATACCCTGCTTGACGTCTTGTAGCTCATCGCGCAACTGCTCGTAGCTGTAGTCGAGGGTCTCTGTCGGATCCTCCGCCCGGTTCAGGACGGCGCTGAGTTTCGAGCGAATGATGTACGACGCGCGCGAGAGGATTCCCATGTTAGCGTATTGGTCTCTCCTAACTTAAATTTCTTACAGCAGTGTGACGAGTGAACACGTATGAGTGACAGAATCCGAATTCCGGCCGGTCGGTCCGTCACTGCGACACTCGATCGGTCTGAGACAGACGCGCTTGTCGTCGCGTGCCCGCCACACCCACAGCACGGCGGCTCGCGGTCGGACACCCGACTGAAAGGGGTCAGCGACGCACTCGCGCCCGAGGTCGGCTGTCTCCGCTTCGACTACGGCGCGTGGGACGAGGGACGCGGCGAGCGGGTCGATGCCGAGCACACCCTTGCGTGGGCGAGCGAACGGGCGGAGACAGTCGGGCTGTTCGGCTACAGTTTCGGCGCGGCCGTGGCGCTCTGTGCGGCTGCCGAACTCGACGGAAAGAGAGAGCCAGCGGTCCTCTCAGTGCTCGCCCCGCCAGCAGGATCGACCGTGCATCTGGACGCCGTCGCCGCCCTCGACGAGATTGACTGTCCGGTGCAGATCGTGGTCGGCGAGCGCGACGACACCGTGGACTGGGAACCAGTCGTCGAACGCGCCAACGTGTTGGGACACACTGTCGAGCGACTGCCAGCAGACCACCACTTCGTCGGGCAGACCGGGCAGATTGGGAAGACTGTTGGTCCTTACCTCCGAAACCGTCTGTAGCCACCGTGTGAACCCCCACAGACATCGACTTGTGATTTAATCATCCAACTCAGATCCCGCTGGTGGCCTGCAATGGGCTTCCGCCCTCACTCTGCCAGTCGAGTGCGACGACTCGGCCATCGCCGTAGCGGACCAGGATCTCGGCGTCGCCGTCACTGTCGAGATCGGCCAGCGTCGGGAACGTCCAGATGCGGACGGTTCGCTGATAGGCCGCCAGTTCCTCACCCGTCTCGCCGTCCAGCACGGCGACAGTCCCGGCATTGGTCACGGCGACGACCTCACTGGTGTTGTCGCCGGTTACGTCACCCAGCACCGGTGCGCGAGCCGACCGGCGGCTGTCCTCGCCAATGGGTGTCTCCCACTCGATGTCGCCCGTGGTCGCGTCCAGCGCGAGCACTGTGTCCCCGCCGACGCCGGCGTACACCTCCTGGTCGCCATCGCCGTCACCGTCACCTGTCTCGTGGACTCGCGGCGTGCCCGTAACCGTCCTGTTCCAGCGGGTCGCACCTGTCGCCCCGGCGAGCCCGCGGAGCCGCCCAGTCGAGCCTGCGACCACCGTCGTCTCGCGTCCGCCAGCCAGTGCCATCGTCGTCGCGTCGACCGTACGGTTCCACTCCAACGTGCCATCGGAACCGTACACATCGACGGTGCCACTACCGCCGATGACTACTTCGGTCTCGCTGTCGCCGTCCACGTCGTCGAGTACGGGACGCGTCCAGACGGTCGTGTTCGCGTCGGCCCGCCAGGCAACGGTGCCGTTACCGTGGACGACGACAAGGGTCCCCTCGATGTCGCTGGTAACGACTTCGGCGGCCGGGCCGCCAGTCACGTTCCCAACCGACGGCTGGCCGTAGCCGTAGGTCGACAGGGGGACACGCCACTGCTCGGTCCCCGTTGCTCCATCGAGCACCACTAGCGCGTTCTCGGTCGTGCTGACTGCGACTTCGAGCAAGCTATCGTCATCAAGGTCGGTGACTGCCGGCTGCGTGAGTGCGTGCGTAAAACAGGACTCCGCTGGGACGCTCCAGCGCCAGCGAACTGTGCCGTCGCTCGGGCGGAGTCGGACCAGCGAGCAGGAGTTGGGACCGATTTCCTCGGCGTTTGGTACCGCGGCGACCGGCGCGACGATGCTGTCGCTACGGGGGCCGACCCCGACCGCGTGGTGGTTCACTTCGTTGTCACGGGATGTCTCGCTTATCCACTGCTGTGAGAGATGCCCACCGCCGTCCGTGAGTCCGACGGCGATGACACCGGTCAGTCCGACGATGAGGAGCCCTGCGACGAAGAGAGTCCGAAACCGCATACATGGTCGTCAGCCCCCTTCGAGAATAAGGGCGTCCATCTTGCGGCCACACGACGGAGAACGGTACGTACTTCCCCGGCCCGTTGCCAGAGATGGACATGGGATGCTGGCCGGGACCCCCGCGACGGTCACTGCTCGTCGTAGCGTCAGTACTGGCTGGACTTGTCGCTACGACGGGGACTGCGAGCGCACACGGTGCGGTCGGCGGCGGCATCGAAGCCCCGATTCCGCTCTGGCTATTGTACGCTGGGGCCGGCATGACGGTAGCCGTAACCGCTGGCTGGCTGGCCATCAGCGAGCGCGAGCCCGACGACGGGCACGCTGCCCAGAACCCAGCTGACCGGGGGATGACACTCAGCCCTGTAACTTGTCGGTTGCTCACCAGACTGGGTCAGTCACTCGGGCTGGTCGCACTGGTCCTCGTCCTTCTCGGCGGGCTTTCCGGCCCACAGGTCCAGTCCGACAACGTCGCGACAGTCCTGTTCTGGCCGGTGTGGCTGAAGGGACTTGGACTTGTGGCCATGCTCGTTGGCAGTCCATGGCGTGTCATCTCGCCATGGGAAACGCTGTATCGCGGCCTCACCCGACTGGAAGGCAAGCGTATCTCGGTTCTGGGTGACTATCCGACGCAACTTGCACACTGGCCGGCGTTGCTCGGGTTCATCGGCCTCATTGGCATCACAGAGAACCTCACGACACTGCCGCGTTCGCCGCGACTCACCACCATGGTCGTCGCCGGCTACACGCTCCTTATGCTCGGTGGTGCGCTGGCCGTCGGCCCGCAGTGGTTCCGGCGTGCGGACCCGCTGTCGGTCCTCTACCGCCTGTTCGGCCGCGTCGCCCCGGTCGCTGTCGAGCGGGGCAACGGCAGCTACCGTGTCTCACTACGCCCGCCGTGGCGCGCCTGCACGCGGCCCGTCGCCGACCGGTCGCTGGTCATCTTCGCAATCGCGACAGTGTACACGGTGAGCTTCGACGGGCTGACGAACACGCGACCGTTTCAGGACGTGATGAGCGCGGTCGAAGCTATCGACGGTCCGACTGGGACGGCGGTCGCCCTCTACGGGGCCGGCTTCGCGCTGTTCATCGCCAGCTACTGGATCGCCATCCGTCTCGTTGGTACCCTGGGCGATGGAGCCGAGAACGCGGGAACAGCCAGGACGTTCGCTAGCTCTCTCATGCCTATCGCCGCCGCCTACGAGCTGGCCCACACGTACCCGTTCGTCCTCCGGAACCTGGGGTCACTTGTCGAGATTGGAACCGGCGGGCGACTCGCTCCGGCCCTCATCGCGTGGCTCCCGGTCGCCGGGTTCTGGGGCTCGCAGATCCTCTTCATTGTCGGCGGCCACATCGTCGCAGTCGTCGCCGCCCATGCGGTTGCGACCGAGCGCTATGGGATCCATGGGGGTCGCCGGGCACACCTGCCGCTTGTCGTCGTGATGGTCGGCTACACTGTCCTCTCACTCTGGATCATCTCCCAGCCGATCGTCGCCTGAAGTGGGTGGCCGGTACTGGTTGGTCACAGTTTCAGCATCGAAAGACAGAGACGCTGTCGTCCCAACGTTCGGGCATGAACCGACCACTCGTGTTTGCCGCCGTTTCATTCGTGGCTACCCTGACAACGCTGTTGGTACTGATGCAGACGGCGCTCGTTGCGGGCGGTCCGGTCCGGGCGCTCGTCCTTTCCTCGGTCGGAAGCGTGGGGACGTACGTGGCCATCAGGTCGGGCGTACTCAAACCTTGACCACCGCCTGAAGGTACACTTATATTATATAATGATAAATAAGTACGTATGTCGACAACGACTAGGACAGCGGTGTCTCGGTCGACACGACACGGTGCAATTTCGCTCCTCGGTGGATTCACCACCGGATACGTGCTGTTTATCGCTATCGGCTCGTCCCCAAGCGACGCGCTGTTTTCGGCGCTCTCCCTCGCTATCCTCGTGACAGTGTGGCGACTTCTCACACGGCCGCAAGTATTTCGGAGTTGACACTGAGACGGGGTGGCGAACAGTGTGCGCTCCGAAACCGTTTAGACCACGCGGGGTTCACCGTCGGTATGCCGACCGAACCCGAAACGGACTACGACCCGGAACTGGGTCGGAAGTTCATCTTCGTCACCGGTGGCGTGATGTCTGGCCTGGGGAAAGGCATCACCGCCGCCAGCACAGGCCGCTTACTCAAGAACGCCGGGTTCGACGTTACAGCGGTCAAGATTGACCCATACCTGAACGTCGACGCCGGTACGATGAACCCCTTCCAGCACGGTGAGGTATACGTGCTCAAAGACGGCGGGGAGGTCGACCTCGACCTGGGGAACTACGAACGGTTCCTCGACATCGACATGACGTTCGACCACAACGTCACGACGGGAAAGACCTACCAGCACGTCATCGAGAAGGAACGAGCCGGCGACTATCTGGGCAAGACGGTCCAGATAATTCCACATATCACCGACGATATCAAACGGCGCATCCGCGAGGCTGCCGAGGGCAACGACGTCTGTATTATCGAGGTCGGTGGGACCGTCGGCGACATCGAGGGGATGCCGTATCTCGAAGCCCTGCGACAGTTCGCTCACGAGGAGGACGAGGACGATATTCTCTTTACCCATGTCACGCTCGTCCCCTACTCGAAGAACGGCGAGCAGAAGACGAAGCCGACCCAACACTCCGTGAAGGAACTGCGCTCCATCGGTCTCCAGCCGGACATTCTCGTTGGCCGCTGTTCCGACAAGCTCGACATCGACACGAAAGAAAAGATCGCGCTGTTCTGTGATGTTCCCACCGAGGCCGTCTTCTCGAACCCGGACGTAGACGACATCTACCACGTCCCGCTGATGGTCGAAGAGGAGGGACTCGACCAGTACGTGATGGAGGAACTCGACATCGCGTCGGAGGCCCTGCCCAAGGATGAGCGCGAGAACCGCTGGCGCGACCTCGTTACCCAGCAGACCGAGGGGGAAATCGAAGTCGCCCTCGTGGGCAAGTACGACCTCGAAGACGCCTACATGTCCGTCCACGAGGCGCTGAAACACGCCGGGCTGGAGAAGAACGTCGACGTGAACGTCCGGTGGGTCAACTCCGAGAAGATGAGTGGTCACCATGCCGACCGGATGCACGAGGCTGACGCTATCGTCGTCCCCGGTGGGTTCGGCGCGCGCGGTACGGAAGGTAAAGTCGAAGCCATCCGGTATGCCCGCGAGAACGATATTCCGTTCCTCGGTCTGTGTCTGGGATTCCAGATGGCTGTGGTCGAGTACGCCCGCAACGTGCTGGACCTCGATGACGCCCACTCGGCTGAGCTGGACGAGGAGACGCCACACCCCGTCATCGACATTCTCCCCGAACAGTACGAAATCGAGGACATGGGTGGGACGATGCGGCTTGGGGCCCACGAGACGGAAATCGAGGCGAACACGCTCGCGGCGACGCTGTACGGCGGGGAGTCCTGTACCGAGCGCCACCGCCACCGGTACGAGGTCAACCCAGAGTACATCGATGACCTCGAAGCCGCCGGGCTGAAGTTCTCCGGCCACGCCGGAAACCGTATGGAGATACTCGAACTCGCGCCCGAAGACCACCCGTACTTCATCGGGACGCAGTTCCATCCCGAGTTCCGTTCCCGACCGACACGCGCTAGCCCACCGTTCGTCGGCCTGCTGGAGGCCGTGCTTGGCGACGACCCACATGCCGAGACGACCGAGGAGGTGAGCCACTGATGGTGGACGTCGATGCGTTCATCTCTGACGCGAAAGCCGAAATCGCCGACAAAATCGGCGACAAGAACGCCGTCATCGCGCTGTCGGGCGGCGTCGACTCCTCAACGGCCGCCGCGCTGGCCTACGAAGCTATCGGCGACCAGCTCACCCCCGTCTACGTTGACACCGGGCTGATGCGCAAGGGCGAGACAGACCAGATCCGCGAGACGTTCAGCTACATGGACTCGCTTCGAATCGTCGACGCCCAGGACCGCTTCCTCGATGCGCTTGGCGGCGAGACCGACCCCGAGGAGAAGCGTCACATCATCGGCGAGCAGTTCATCCGGGAGTTCGAGACGGTCGCCAAGGACGTGGATGCCGACTACCTCGTTCAGGGAACCATCTACCCCGACCGCATCGAGAGCGAGGGAACTATCAAGTCCCACCACAACGTCGGTGGTCTGCCGGAGGTCGTCGACTTCGAGGGTATCATCGAGCCGATGCGGGACCTCTACAAGGACGAAGTCCGCGAGGTGGCCCGCGCGCTCGACCTCGAAGATATTATCTCCGAGCGCATGCCGTTCCCCGGTCCCGGACTCGCCGTCCGGATCATCGGCGAGGTCACCGAGGAGAAACTGGAAGTGGCCCGCGAGGCCAACCACGTCGTCGAGGAGGAACTGGTGGAGTACGAGCCGTGGCAGGCACTCGCCGCCGTCATCGGCAAGGCAACCGGCGTCAAGGGCGACAACCGTGTCCACGGCTGGGTCGTTGCCGTCCGCTCCGTCGAGAGCCGGGACGGGATGACCGCCCGCGCACAGGAACTCGACTGGGACACGCTCCAGCGCATCCAGTCGCGTATCACCGGGGCCCACGAGAACGTCGCCCGCGTCGTCTACGACGTGACTCACAAACCGCCAGCGACCATCGAGTACGAGTGACGATGGAGATCGTACTCGTCGGGGCAGACCCCAACGGACTCACGGACGCGCTGGAGGCAGAGGGCTACACGGTGACGGTTGCCGATGTCGGTAACCGCCCCGGGCTGGAAGACGCCGGGATTCATGACGCCGACGTGTACCTGCTGACCGAGATGGAGCAGGCAACCTCCATCGTCGTCGCCAAGGACCTCAACCCCGATCTCCGGACCGTCGTCTACGCCAAGGGCTCGCTGCCGGACTTCGCCAGCCGGCAGACCGATCTCGTCGTCGACCCGGACCTGCTCGGTGCCGACGCGGTCGCCGAGGAGCTGTAGGGTAACCCCGGATATTTTGCGACCTGAAGCGCTTACAATGTCGCCGCTAGCCGGTCCAGGTGGTCCGATCCACCGTGTTTGAACGGAACGCCGTGGCCCGGAACGGCAATCTCGAAGGTTGGTGCGCGCTCGGCGAACGCTGTGGTGCTCTGTGTGACCGCCGACGTATCGTAACTCAACAACCACGGTGACGGCTCGAACCGTCCGCTGTCTTCCCGGACGAGGTCGCCGACCAGTCCCAGCGACAGCTCCTCGCTGACGTAGCAGACGTGGCCCGGCGTGTGGCCGGGAGTGTGATAGGCGGTGAAACTACCGACGGTGTCGCCGTCGGCAAGTGTCATGACGGCGTTGTCCGGCTCGTCCAGAAACGGAGAGAGGAGACGCTGCAACGCGCCCTTATGATTACCCAGCGGCGGGGCCTGCTCGCCGGTGACCAGTGGCGCGTCGCGTTCGCCAACGTAGATAGTCACGTCAAGTCCGTCGAAGGCAGCCAGCCCACCGACGTGATCGAAATCGAAGTGGGTCAGCAGAATCCGGTCAAGATCCCGGAGTTCGTAGCCTACGTCACTCAGGCCGGCAATGAGCGCGTTGCCGTGCCAGGGTAGTCCTGCGTCCACGAGTGTTAGCGCTCCGCCGTCGTCGGCGAGGACTGCGTTCACACCTCTGAGGTCGTACCACCAGATGTCATCAGCGAGCGCCGTTACCATGGCGCGGGATTAGCACGGCGGCGTCAAAACCCTTGGTCACACTCAGAGCGGCAACTGCGACCGGACGAACTGAACCCCTGTCTTGACTTTCGACGGGTCCCGAATCCGCTCTCTCTCCGCATCGGTCAGTTCGAAGTCGAAGACGTCGAGGTTCGCTGCCAGATGATCTGGGCTCGACGCCTTCGGGATGGCCGCGACGCCGTCCTGCTGTAGCAGCCACCGGAGGGCGACCTGGGCGGCGGACTTGTCGTACCGGTTGCCGATCTGGACGAGCGCGGGGTCGTCAAGGACGCCACCGCGGGCGAGGGGGCTGTAGGCTGTCAGGAGAACGTCGTGGACGCGGCAGTAATCCAGCAGTTTGCGCTGGTCCCAGTAGGGATGGAACTGTACCTGATCGGTGAGGATGGGGGCTGCTGAGAGCTCACGGGCCTCGTCCAGCAGCGACAGCGAGAAGTTACTGACGCCGATGTGGCGGACGAGTCCGTCGTCGACGAGATCGTTCATCGCGTCGAGTGTTTCCGACAGCGACGCCATCCACGGCATGTTCGGCCAGTGGATGAGCAGGAGGTCCAGGTAGTCTGTCCCCAGTTTGTTCAGACTCTCTCGTGTGGACCGGCGAACGCTCCGCTCATCGCGGTTCCCGCTGTCGAGCTTTGTCGTGAGAAACACCTCTTGGCGGTCGACCGCGGCGGCCTCGATACCCCGACCGACCTGTCGCTCGTTCCCGTACGCCTGTGCAGTGTCGATGTGCCGGTAGCCCATCTCAAGCGCCGTCTCGACGGTTTCTCGGCAGGACTGGCCGGTCAACTGCCACGTTCCGAGGCCGAGTGCGGGGACAGACGTTCCCTGGACCTGAATCTCGTCCATGCAGGGTGTAGTGGTCCCGTCGATGAATAGTCACAGGATGCGTGGCATCGCTACTGCCGAACCGCGATACTGCGGGACTACTTACTTTTCGAGGATGGTTCCAGCAGCGCCGACCGCGATGTCGGGGTTCCCGCGGACGACGGCCTTCAGGTTCTCGCCGGAGGGCGTCGCCTCCTGGGTCCAGTCGTCACCGCCGAGGGCGTACACCTTGCCGCCGCCACCGACCGTGTAGCCGGTGCTGTCGTCGTCAGTGACCTCGATGTCTCGCAGGCCGGCGTCGCCGGTGTCGGTCGGCGTCCACTCGGACCCGTCCCAGTGGAAAATCATGCCGCCGCCGCCAGAGACCCAGACGTCGTCTGCGCCGTCGGAATCGACGCCATAGAAGTTGACGTTGGCGTCGGCCAGACCGATCTTGTCCCACGTCGAGCCGTCGTCGGTGGCGAAGACACTCTTGTTTCCGTCGACGATGTGGCCGGAGCGTGCGTCGTAGAAGTCGACGGCGTTGATAGCCGCTCCCGAGCCGGGCGTGGTGTAGTCCCACGTCTCGCTCGCACCGTTCTCGAAGCTGTAGTACATCTTCCCGGAATCGCCGGCGACGTAGACGTTCG
>JBDGPY010000044.1:0-42617 GCA_042219425.1 Haloarcula sp.
CGATGGTATTCGAGGCGTGTCCGACTAATCCACGGGAAGCGTCGGGGCTCGACCCCGAGGCGGTTCACCAGTAGTCAGTTGATACTACCAAGTCCCAGTAGTAGGACGCTACTACTCTCACGTTCACGTCGGCTCGACCCGGCGACCGACCCAGAGGAGCGTTCCAAGAAGTGCCACGACAGAGATGGGAAGGAGCCACTGGAACAGCGAGAGGACGCCGGCACTCGCCTGGAGTCCGACGACGAGCAGTATCGTCGGTCCACAGCAGGCAAATCCGGAAAGTAATCCAGGGAGTCCAGCTGCCGCTCCTGCTCCCGGGCTAAGGCGACAGGCTGAGGGACCCCGCCACGCGACAAGCGAGACGGCGAGGTTGAGTCCGACAAGCAACCCGAGTATGCTACCAAGTAGGATGTTTAACGGCGAAATGAGTAGCTCAACGGGCCCGACTACGACCAGCGCCACCGGCTCCCACTGGAACGGGCCAACCTGACGCAACGCTCGCGTGAACGGGTTGCTGACGACAGACACTTCGAACCCCGACGGGCCCACTCCGAGATGTCTGAGCCCGACAAGATACAGCAGCAGATAGGCTACCCCCGTCGTGCCCAGGGTTATCTGTCCGTCGCGACGGGTGAGAGCCCCCCGGATCGCCACACCAGTGTTCCGAAACAGGCGCTTGGTTCTGGTGGCCAGATCGATCCGGTCCGTCGAGCGGTCAGTCGACATAGCCACTCTCCGGATAGAAGCCGGCCCAGGCGAACCACATCGCGTCGAAGGACAGCGAGCGGTCCAGCGGCAATGCATCGGCCGCGTGTGTTGACCCGGCAACCGTGTAGCCGTCATCTGTTGCGTCGACTGTCACTGAATCCGGGTTCGCATACACATAGCCCGTCGCGAGATCGGCGTCGGCGACCGCGACGTACGGCGTCTCGTCGATGCGACCGGTGAGTACGCGCTGGTCCAGCAGGCCCTCCTTGTCGAACGCTACCGCCCCAGTCTCCGTTCTGGTCCCGATGACGACGGTCTTCGGGTGGGCGCGACTGTCACCGTGGAGCGGTTCGAACAGCGTACGGGTACTTGAGTAGTAGCCACGTTTCTCGTTGTACTGGCCGTACGGGTCGGTCCCGTAGCGCCGCGAGAAGCCGGTGTCCTCGGTCAAGATAGCAGTCTCCGGATAGGCGCTGGACCAGCGATTCCACGTCGTCCAGATGACCCGGAACTCCCGGAGTGACTCCCCTGTTAGTGGCCCTGTAATTGCCGTCGCAAGCATCTGTGGCCACCAGCTATCGGTGCCCCGGTCGTACATGGTCAAGTTCGAGTTCACCAGTCGCCCGGAGACGCCGAACTCGACTGAGCCGCGCTCGAACCCCTGTGCAGTTCCCGTTAGTGGGCAGTACGTGACCGCGACAGGGTCGCCACCGACGGTGTCGTTGACGATCTCGTGGTAGACGAGGATGTGCTGTGGGTAGGCCTTCGCCTCACCGTCGCGGACCACACCGAATACCGGATCATCCGGAGCCAGTGTCTCCGGCGGTGTATCGGCGAACGTCGGGTCGTCGATGGAAGGAATCCCGTCTTTGGGAACGCCACCGCTCACGATATTGTCCTCGAGCGTCCCGATCTCGTAGTCCAGATGCAGCTGGCTGTCGGCGGTGGGTGGTTCGGGTCCTCCGCTCTCGCCGGTCGCCGTCGCCGCATCGCTCGTACTGGTTCCGTCACCGGACGCGTACCCGCTTCCGGCATCACCGGGACTCAAACCATCGCTTCCCACACAGCCCGCGCCACCGAGCGTCACACTCGCTCCGACTGTCGCCAGGAGTCGTCGGCGGGAGATGTCCATACAATATTTGGCCGTTCTACCCACTAAATCTCGCGGTGAGGAGCGGGTAACTCCCTGTTTTGTCGGCCAACGGCTGAGCGACACGGCCGAGCGGATAGTCGCTACGCCTGACCGACAAAGTCAGCGACCAGAGACGAAACGTATTCCAGTTCATCCTCGTTCACGCCGTGTCCCATCCCCGCGTAGATGCGCTCCTCTACAGCCCTGTTCAGTTGCTCGAACACCGACGCAGTGACGTGGACGCGTTTTTCGGGAATATGCGGGTCGACATCGCTGCAGCCGAGGAAGACCGGCGTCCCCTCAATGGTCCCTTTGTACTCGCTCGCGAGACAGGCCCCTTGCGAGAATCCCAGCACGAACACGCGATTCGTCGGAATACCCGCCTGCACCGCCTCGGCGACGGCGTCGCCAATCACTGTCCGAGCCTGTCGGTTCGCTCTCGATGTGCCAGCGCCGCCCGCAGCCGGTAGCCGGAAGGCGGTTCGACAACGCATCTCCTGTATAGTAGAAATCTCATATAGTCTAGTTATTAATCACCTACACTGCTGCTGGTATGTCAGAGCTGTTCCATCACAGAACACACACTCGTCCACCGGACCGAGACCGTGGACAGGCGCTCTGGGCCTGATTGAAGAAATCACCTGGAGACGTAGACACCGTCTAATCGGTTTTCCAGACATATTCTACACCAACTATAACCCATTATAAGAGAGGAGTGTGTTAACTTTCATCAGAGTAGTACTATAACCTTCCAGTTGTTAGCATGGGTTGACTATGAAAAAGCAGGAGCTCATCCACCTTCACGGCCTGCTTGCACAGGTACAGAACCACTACGAATCCGAAGCAGGGACCAAAGTCGAACACGACGAATACGCCGAGCTTGGTGTCAAACCGACATCGATTCACAAGTCGAAAACAGACCACAAAGCCGCTGTCTTTGCGATTGCCGACGGAATTGCATCCGAGATGACTGACGAAGCGAAAGAGCCTGTTTCTGCGGCTGCGGACTGACGAATTAGTCGCTGCTTCTATGAAACTCCCCGTGTAGCGGCGCTATTAGCGGCTGGGTAACTACTACGGTTCAGAATAGTCCATCGAAAGGGGGGAGTAGATATCGGGTACCGCCAGATCAGTCTATTCGTCGATGAGTTCTTCGAACTCCGGGAGTACGTCCTCTGATTCGTCGTCAGATGACTCGGTTGCAGCCTCGTCATCAGCCTGTGTCGACGCTTCATCGGATTCCGTCTCCGAGTCCGTTGCTTCGTCGGACTCCTCCGGAACTTCTTCGATTTCGAGCACGTCAAGCGGGATGTTTTCGAGTCGCTGCCCGATCTCCTTGCGGGCGATTCGCGCGGCGTGTTCGTCCCGTTCGACGTTGAACACGGTCATTTCTAACTCCAGCGCGACCAAGCTCTCGTCGGCAGCGAGGAACGCCGGTTCGAGTGTCTCCCCACAGTGTGGACAGTGGCGATCCCCCATGTTTATTTCTACGTAGTTGAGGTCCGGGTTCAGCATCTCACCCGTCTTCGATATCGCGATGCGAACCGCCTCGTCCGCTGATGCGACATCGTAGACTGGTACCGCGGCTTCGACGACAACTCGGCAGTTCATGTCCGAATGTTCTTTTTCCAATACAATGAAGGTTAGCCTTAGAATGGGTTTATTTTTGTATACCTATTTCGGCAGTAGAGAGGCATATGAATGATTTTAGCAGAATATAGCGAAGCCGGACAACACATCACGACGGCGAACGGCAGTGACAGGACATCTGCAGGAGTCTCCAATCGAGTTCCGGAACGCTCGGAGCGATATGAACCACGTGCCCTGTCTGGGTTGGACTCGTAACGCCGATACTCGTGGAACCACTTCGATCACACGATGGAACAGGGCGTCATCGACGTTGAGTCGCTGGCCGGCGGCATCAAGTTGCAGGCAACAGTCGAGAGCGGGCAATCCTATCTCTGGAGCCGGGAAGACGGCAAGATGTACCAGCGTGAAGGTTCGACGGGCGATGATGCGTGGTACTGGACGACGGTCCGCAGAGATGGGTCGCCAGCGGTCCTCCGCGTCCGCCAGCGGAACGGCCGGCTCGAATGGGAGTCCTCAATCGACGCCGAGGCGGAACTCAGACGACTGCTCCGTCTCGACGACGACCTGCCCCACATCCGCGACACAGCGCCGAACGACGCTGTCGTTCAGTCGGCGTACGACGCGTTCTGGGGAATGCGCCTGGTCCGGGACCCGCCGTTCGGGTCGCTGATTTCCTTCATCTGTTCGGCCCAGATGCGCGTTGCTCGCATACACAGCATGCAGCAGGCACTCCGTGATGAATTCGGGGAAGAAATCGAATTCGATGGGCGGACCTACAGCGCCTATCCGACGCCCGCTGCGCTGGCTGAGACGACAGAAGACGCCCTCCGTGACCTCGGACTGGGCTATCGCGCCCCGTACGTCCAGCGCACCGCGGAGATGGTCGCCACCGGAGAAGCCCAACCGGAGGACGCGATCAACCTCGACTACGAGGAGGCACGGGAGTCGCTTACTCGCTTCGTCGGCGTCGGGGACAAGGTCGCAGACTGCGTGTTGCTGTTCTCGCTGGAATATCTCGAAGCGGTTCCACTTGACACGTGGATCCGGTCAACCATCGAGGAGTACTACCCGGAGTGTGAGCGCGGGACCTACACCGAGACGTCGCGGGCGATTCGGTCCGCACTCGGGAGCGAGTACGCTGGCTATGCGCAGACGTACCTGTTCCACTATCTCAGAACCGGCGGCGACGCCGAATAGCTGAACCTAGCCGACAGTATAACGGAGCCGCCACAGCAAACAACGGCATATGTCTCGCACACGAGCGCACGTCTTCGTCTCCGGCCGCGTCCAGGGTGTCTACTACAGGGCGACGACGCGAGAACGTGCACAGAAACAGGGGATCGACGGGTGGGTCCGCAACCTCGACGACGGCCGTGTCGAGGCGGTGTTCGAGGGTCCTGAAGACGACGTGGAAGCGATGATCGAATTCTGCTATGAGGGGAGCGAACGCGCGAACGTGACTGACGTGGACGTGGAGTACACGGACCCCGAGGGTCTCGACGGCTTCGAGGTCCGTTGGTGAGCCGCCGTCCCGTAGAGTTACCTCGCTGGCGAGCGAATCCGTGGCTATGCTCACCGGCTCCGAAATGGGTGTCGTCGACGAGAACGCTGCCGCGCTCGGTGTTCCGCGAAAACAGCTGATGGAGTCGTCCGGCCACGCGGTCGCACGGGTGGTCCGTACCCTGGCGGATCCCGGCGATCACGTCGCCATCGTCGCCGGGCGGGGAAACAACGGCGGGGACGCGCTGGTCACCGCCCGCTTCCTTGACGACTACGACCGCCGCGTTCTTCTTCTGGGCCGTCCAGAGTCGATTTCGACCACCATCGCCAGAGAGAACTGGGACGCGCTCAAGCATGCCGAGTACCCGACTGAGACGGTTACAGACTCGGCAACGTTCGACCTCGGTGTCCCCGATGTGGTCGTTGATGCGATGCTTGGGACGGGGATCACTGGCGACCTCCGGGAACCGGAAGCGACGGCCGCTGCGGCGATCAACGAGAGTGACGGGACCGTCGTCTCCGTGGACGTCCCGTCCGGTCTTGACGCGGAGACAGGACGAGTCGCCGACAACGCTGTCGACGCCGACCACGTCGTCACGTTCCACGACACCAAACCCGGCCTGCCCGACCTCGACGTTCCGGTCACCGTCGCCGACATCGGCATCCCCGACACGGCGGAGTTGTTCGTCGAGCGGGGTGACCTCACGCGACTCGAACGAGATCCGGCGAGTCACAAGGGCGACAACGGCGAGGTTCTGGTCGTCGGCGGCGGTCCATACACCGGTGCGCCGGCGCTCGCGGCCCAGGCAGCGCTCAGAAGGGGAGCCGACCTCGTCCGGGTCGCCTGTCCGGTCGGGGTCGCCAGCGAAATCCAGTCCTACAGCGAGAACCTCATCCTCAGGCCGTTCGACGGAGATCACCTCGCACCGGCCCACGTCGACCGCCTCGCCGAACTGGCGGCCGATCACGACACGCTGGTCGTCGGACCGGGACTCGGGGACGCTGACGCGACGCTCGACGCAGTCGGGGACCTGCTTGGGGCGTTCGGCGGCACCGCTGTCGTCGACGCGGACGCCCTGTCAGTGGTTCCTGACATCGAGACGGACGCGGAACTCGTCTGTACGCCCCATCAGGGTGAACTGCGAGGAATGGGGGGAGAGAGCGCTTCTGACTGGCAGGAGCGGACTGACCTCGTCGAATCCTTCGCGGCGGACCTCGGTCAGACACTCCTGGTGAAAGGACCCTACGATATCATCTCCGACGGCGACAGGACCCGCGTCAATCGGACGGGCAATCCCGGAATGACTGTCGGCGGAACTGGCGACGTGCTCGCGGGCGTGACGGGCGCGCTCGCCTGCGGACAGGACGCCATCGATGCGGCCGCTATCGCCGCCTATACGGTCGGCAACGTGGGCGATACCGTCGTCGACGACCGTGGGTATGGACTGGTCGCGACTGACCTGCTGGAGGAGATACCGCGGACGATGTGGCAGCGAGAGACTGAGGGGTAGCCGGCTGACTACTCAGGCCGACGCACCGACCAGCTCCCCGGCTTTCGCCCGGGATTGCTCGATTATCGACGGCCGCGCTTCGAACTCGATGACCACCTGATTGCCGTAGTCGACGGTTTCGACGCTGGCATGGTCGTGAATCCACGAGACGAGACTCATCGTGTCGTCAGTCATCGGGAGGACGAGCCGCTCGCGCTCGTAATCCGGCAGTTCGCGGTCGATGCGAGCCGCCAGATCGTCTATGTTCAGCCCCTGTTTAGCGCTGACGGCAACGGGGTTCGGGGCCAGCGAGGAGAGCGCGTCTTTCTTGCGACGGACCTCCTCGTCGTCGACCATGTCGGTTTTGTTGAGGACCGTCACAATGGGTGCCTCGTTGCGCTCGTACAGCGTGTCGTGGCTCGTCACCAGTTTCTCCCGGATTTCCTCGACCGATTCGGAGATGTCGACGACGAGCAAGACGAGGTCGGCGTGGTACACTGAACCCAAGGTCGACTTGAATGACTCGACGAGCCAGTGGGGTAGGTCCTGAATGAATCCGACAGTGTCGGTGACCAGCACCTCCCGCTTGCCGACCTCGGCCCGTCGCGTGGTCGTCCCCAGCGTCGTAAAGAGTCGGTCCTCACTCTCGGCCGTCGTGTCCAGATCAGGGTGTAGGTCGTCGTTCTCGTCGACCGCAAGGTCGGACGCGAGGCGGCGCAGGAGCGTCGACTTCCCGGCGTTGGTGTAGCCGGCGAGGGCGACGAGGTCGAACCCGGACTCGCGGCGCTGTTCCCGTCGGTGTCGCTCAGTCTCCTCGATGGATTCCAGTTCGTCCCGGATGTTTGAGATCTGCTTTTTGATGTCCTCTTCGCGGGACTCATCATACTCGCCAAGCCCCATGAACCCCGGCCGCTCGTCGCGTTTGGCCAGGCTCGCCTTGGCTTCGGCACGCGGGAGTTCATACCTGAGCTCCGCAAGTTCAACCTGTAGCTGAGCTTTCCGCGTCTGGGCCCGCTGGCCGAAGATTTCGAGGATGAGCCGGAACCGGTCGATGACACGCACCCGCTCGGGAAGCTCGTTCCCGATGTTGTACGTCTGGTACGGACCGAGCTGGTTGTCGAAGATGACGACAGCGGCCCCCTCGCGAGCGACCGCGTTGCTCAGCCGCGTTACCTTCCCCTCGCCGAGGTGGTACGCCGGGTCCTCCGTCCTCGTCTGTGTCACCTCGCCGACGATCTCATACCCCGCTGCCCGAGCGAGATCCCGAATTTCCTCCGTATCGGCGGTGCCACTGTCGACGCGTTTCGCAATGACCGCCCGTTCTGTGGTGTGTGTCGCCGTCACTCGTTGAAAAACTACGGTGTCCGATTATTTAACCCCCCGGGAGGATCTCACAGAGGTACGGTGGTTCGAAGTTTGAGCCGAAAAGCGGCAGTAGTTTTGGGTGACTACGGTCGGTTGGTTACTATCGCCCGGGAGAGCGATGCTCGCTCGAAACCTGAATTGTAGCCACCGGGACGGTGGCTCTCAGCCGAGATTACTCAAGGTCGAAGCGGTCGAGCTTCATGACTTTCTCCCACGTGTCCACGAAGTCCTGCACGAACTTCTCTTCAGTGTCGGCAGCGCCGTAGACTTCCGAGATAGCTCGCAGCCGGGAGTTCGATCCGAAGATGAGGTCGATGCGAGAGCCTTCCCACTTGACCTCTCCAGTGTCACGGTCGCGACCCTCGTAGACGTGTTCGGAGTCCGAGGCCGGCTCCCACTCCGTGCCCATGTCAAGCAGGTTCACGAAGAAGTCGTTTGTCAGCGTCTCCGGTTCGTCAGTGAAGACGCCGAGGTCGGAATCCTGGTAGTTCGCACCGAGCGAGCGCATCCCGCCGACCAGAACCGTCATTTCCGAGGCCGTCAGGTTCAGTAGCTCCGCGTTGTCAACCAGCACCTCCTCGGCTGGTCGTGTGATGTCGTTCTGGATGTAGTTCCGGAACCCATCGACCTTCGGCTTGAGTGCCTCGAAAGAGGGAGCGTCGGTATGTTCCGGACCAGCGTCCACTCGCCCGGGCTCGAACGGAATCTCCACGTCGTAGCCGGCGTCCGCTGCCGCCTGCTCGATGGCTGCGTTGCCGCCCAGCACGATCAGGTCAGCAAGCGAGACCTGTATCCCGTCGGAGCGCGAGCTGTTGAATTCCGCCTGGATATTTTCAAGCGTCCCCAGGACCGTCTCAAGCTGCTCCGGCTCGTTCACTTCCCAGTTCTTCTGGGGTTCGAGCCGGAGGCGAGCGCCGTTGGCTCCACCGCGCTTGTCGCTGTCACGGTAGGTCGATGCCGACGCCCACGCAGTCTTGACGAGCTGGGAAACAGAGAGGTCTGAGTCGAGGATTTCTTCCTTGAGTTCGGCGATTTCCTCGTCCCCGATCAGGTCGTAGTCGGCGTCGGGGAGCGGGTCCTGCCAGATCATCTCCTCGTCAGGAACCTCCGGACCGAGGAACCGCTCCGGCGGTCCCATGTCACGGTGGGTCAGCTTGTACCAGGCCTTCGCGAAGTTCATCCCGAACTCCATCGGGTTCTCCTGGAATGTTTCCATGACCTCTCGGTAGTCGGGATCTTTCTTCAGCGCGATATCCGTCGTGAGCATCATCGGTGTCTGCGTCTCCGACGGGTCGTGTGCGTCCGGCACGCTGTTCTTTAGCTCCTCACTTTTGGGTGCCCACTGCCACGCGCCGCCGGGACCCTTCTCGGGCTCCCACTCGTAGTCGAGCAGGTTGTTGATGTACCCCATGTCCCACTCAGTCGGCGACTGGGTCCATGGTCCCTCGATACCACTGGTGATCATCTCACCGCCTTTGCTGGCTCCGTTCTCGTTCTCCCAGCCGAGACCCTGCTGCTCAATGGGGGCCGCTTCCGGCTCGGGACCGAGATTCTCTTCGGGGTCGTCGGCACCGTGGACCTTCCCGAATGTGTGTCCGCCGGCGATGAGCGCGGCCGTCTCCTTGTCGTTCATCGCCATGCGGTCGAACGTCTGCCGGATGTTCTTCGCCGACGCCTCCGGGTCCGGATTTCCGTCGGGTCCTTCCGGATTCACGTAGATGAGCCCCATCACGGACGCACCGAGCCCTTCTTGCAGTTCCCCGGGCTCGTCGAAGCGCTCGTTCGTCTCCATCTCGTCCTCGGGACCCCAGTAAACGGAATCGTCAGGCTCGAAAGCGTCCTCACGCCCGCCGGCGTAGCCGAACGTTTTGAATCCCATCGACTCTATCGCAACGTTCCCTGCGAGGATCATCAGGTCGGCCCAGGAGATCTTGCGGCCGTACTTCTGCTTGATTGGCAGGAGCAGTCGACGTGCCTTGTCGAGGTTCGCGTTATCTGGCCAGCTGTTGATGGGCGCGAAGCGTTGTCTCCCGCCGACCGCACCGCCGCGGCCGTCGCTGGTGCGGTACGTACCAGCGCTGTGCCACGCCATCCGAATGAACAGCGGCCCGTAGTGGCCGTAGTCGGCTGGCCACCAGTCTTGCGATGACGTCATCAGCTCTTCGAGGTCCTCCTTCACCGCTTCGAGGTCGAGCTTCTGGAACTCCTCCGCGTAATCGAAGTCCGCCTCCATCGGGCCGACATCACGAGCGTTCTGATCGAGTATCTTCAGATTCAGCTTATTTGGCCACCAGTCTTGATTTGACTTCGGTGTCCCCTTGCTTCCGTCTTCTGTACCGCTCATATTGGGAGTCGGCGTATCGTCTGCCATCTGAACAGGAAGTAAGATTCGTCCACCCCATACAAATCTTTGGGTATGAGTAAAGAAATAGTAATGTGTGGGAAATATTTTTCCATGGTCCTCCATGATTCTTCATGGTTTCCGAGTGGAGATGGATGACGATCCTTCCGCGTTTGGTATAAAAGAGATATTTTAACGAGACACAAAGGCTTTAAAAATAGGCGGTTAGGTACCCGGTATGGGAGAGTTCATACTACAGCTAGACAGCCTGGGTCTCCAGCAGATGGGGCTGGAGTTCGGGGGTGGCGGCCTCATCGGCGGCATCATCGGCTTTGCGGCAAAAAAGGTCGCCAAGCTTATCGCAGTCATCGTCGGAATCGAACTGGCACTGTTCAAGTTCCTCGAAACGCGTGGCATCCTTCAGGTGAACTGGGATGCCATCGGCGGTGCAGCAGAAAACGCGACCGGGACTGCCAGCGGCGCGGCTGCGACCCAGCCACCATCATGGATGATGTCTCTGCTCTCGGCGCTGCCGGTCAGTGCCGGGTTCACGGCCGGCTTCCTGGTCGGTTTCAAGAAGGGGTAACGCGACGCCGCGAGATTAACTTCGGGTGCTGATGTCGTCTTCGTCTTTGATGATCTGGGTTTCCGCTTCGCCGCTCGTGTGCTCGTTCACTACGTCGTAGAAGTCGTTCTGGAGCCCGGCCGGGAACGTCAGCACACCGACCCACGAGCCGTCGGACTGCCATTCCTCGCGTTCGAGTTCGCCAAACTGCCGGATCTGTGCCTGTGCGCTCCCGGCGTAGTCTGCAGGGACCTGCACAGCAACAGTGACCTCGTCGAACCGAATCGGGATGACCGGCCGAAGTGCGTCTAGCGCGTCATCGACCTGCGCTTCGACAGGTTCCATCGGGTCAACGCGGAAATCCGTCTCTTCGAGCGCGGACTCGATACGCTCCGGCGGGTGGGGCGCATCGTCCATCTGTGGATTGACCGCGTTACGCGTAATCCGCTGGATGAGCTGTTTGTGCTTTTGTTCCTGCATCTCGCGGCGCTGGTCGGCCGTAATCTGTATCTCTCCCTGCTTGATGACTTCGGGGATAATCGCCATCGGATCGGTAGTGTCGAACACCTCTTCAAGCATGTTCTCTGGCGGCCGATCCCCCCGTGAGGCATCCTCGAACACATCCTCCGCAGCGATAACCTCTTCGAGGTCGCCGTCGAAGTCCCCACGCTTTATCGCCAGCGCAGCGTCTGGGTCCACCAGTACCTCGAACCGTTGGCCGTGAGATTCGAGGCGCGCCGTCACCGCCTCGTCAAGCGATATCATACTCATCGGTAGCAGTGGCCCAGTTAAAGACCTTACTGCGTAGCCGGACAGAAAGTTGTGCGGCCGCAACCGTCAGAAGCGTTACGCTTCCTCAGTGTCGTCATCGCCGGTGCCGAGCAGGTCGGCCTCCGCGAGATGGGTCTCCTTCTCGTCGTCGGTTAGCTGGCCGAACGTCTCCGTCTCTGCATCGACCGTCGCGACACCGATGCCTTCCGGCGAGAGTCCCTCCTCGTTGGCCGACGCGAGCGCGGCCAGGGCGAGGTCGATACCGGCGTCGAGGTCCATGCCCTCGTCGTAGTGCTCTTCGAGGTAGTCTCGGATGTCACCGCGGTCGGCTCCGACAGCGAGGGCCTTCCACTCGTAGGGTGTCCCCGAGGGGTCCGTCTCATACAGGCGGGGCTCGCCGTCGACGATGCCGCCGATGATGAGAGCGACACCGAACGGGCGCGCGCCACCGACCTGCGTGTACTGCTGGATGTAGTCAGTGATCTCCTTTGTGAGCGTCTCGACGCCGACCGGCTCGCCGTAACGCAGTTGATTCACCTGCGCCTGGCGGCGGGCGAAGTCGATAAGCTGTCGAGCGTCAGCGACGTGGCCGGCCGAGGCGATGCCGATGTGGTCGTCGGCCTTGTGAATCTTCTCGACCGAAGACCGCTCCATAAGGGGCGACCGGATGCGCTTGTCAACGGCGAGAACGACGCCGTCGCTCGTTCTGACACCGATGCTTGCTGTGCCGCGTTTGACCGCTTCGCGGGCGTACTCGACCTGGTAGAGGCGTCCGTCCGGCGAGAAGATAGTGATCCCGCGGTCGTAGGCCTGCTGTTGGTTTTGTCCCTGCATAGTTATCGGAAATCGAGTGCTGTCGCGCCGACGAACGCGCCGTCGGAGGCCGTTTCGACATCGTATCGCGGAGGCCGAACAGTAGCGCTCCGGTCTGCGTTCGCGAACACGACGTGTCTCTGTTCAGGTGGTTCCGGCGGACCGCGTATATACTTTTCTTCACAGGCACGTACCGTGCCGCTACTGCCCCTGATTCGGACCCGAACCTCGTCGTCATCGATGCGGTTCACACAGGTCACTGCGGCGCGTGCCTCATCGGTCTGGCCGCGTCTCGTCCGGACGATGGCCTCGGCGCTCCCGTCATGCCCGTGGAACTGGACGACGGTCATGTCCGTCTCGGCGCTGCCAGTGTCGCCGAGCAGATTCTGTGCGGCGTACCACACCGCCCGCTGGAACGCCCGGCGGCCAAACGACGCGTCGGGCCACGTCTCGATGCCGACCGCGAGGTAGCGCCACCGCGGCCGGAGGTGCTTCGGGAGGTGTTTCATACTGGAGCGTTCGCGCCGACAACCATGAGTAGTGCGATGTCGCGGTCAAGAGAGCTACTCGGTGTCAGTCTCGCTCTCGTCGAGACGGACACCGGGTTCGAGGAACGAGTCGCTACGACGCTCTCGGTTGCGCTCAACTAGCCGACCCCACTCCGCCAGCCCCTCTCGGATCATATCCGCGTCGAACCCGATGGTTTCGCCGACCGCAGCGAGATCACGCGGGGCACGGAACTGTAAGTGGTTTTCCGGGGACGCAGAAACAACAAATGGCGACCCGGCGTCCTCGACCAGCTCCCTGAGTTTGCGCAGTTGCTTGATCGCCCGGACGCGGCTCCCGCCCGACGCCCGGAGAACGGGACCGAGGTCGAACTCGACGCGGACGCCGTTGGCTGCCGCTTCGTTCGCCAACACGTGGTTGAAGTCACCGTCGCCCCGCATCGGGTGGGCAAGCACGTCGACGGCTGCCTGCTCGACCGCGAACCGGTTGATACGGCGGTCACCACCGTGAACGACAACAACTGACTTCTCGCTCCGGTAGTTCCCGACGAACCCGCTGGCCCGCGAGGGGTCGCTGGCGCGGACTTCGACGCCGTCGGCAACAGTAATTCCGTACGCGTCGCTGACGGCGTCAGCGTCGTACTCGGGCGACTCGTCGCCGTGATTTCTGACGACGATACCGTCATAGCCGGAGTCGGCAGCCGTCAGCGCGTGCCGGGCGACGGTGCTGTCACCATCAGGGTGAGCGTAAACGGCCTCGAACATCACAGCTCCTCTAGAAGTTCGCGGGCGTTGGCGACGGCTTTCTCCCGTTTGGCGGGATAGGCCTCGACTTTCGCCCGTAGCGTGATGCCGTCACCGCGTTCGACATCGCCGCCAAACGCCGCCTGCTTGTCGAATGTAAGGAAAAACGAACAGTTGTCGTCAACCCGGTCGTCGAGTTCCGCGCGTACCGCCTCGATTTCCGGCGCTGTCGCCACCTGCGTGAGGACGTGACGGATATCGTCCGCGTTCTCGACGCGGGCCGAGAGGACGAGTATGCGGTCGCCGTAGTGCCCCTCGCTCTCCGCGCGCTCGACAGGGTAGTCCTCGGGCAGAAACGTGCGAAGCGCCTGCTCGACGCGTTTGTCGTCCTCCGTCGCGTAACAGAAAGTCCGGAGATCGACGTAGTGGAACGGAACCGACGACATTGAGCGCCTACTCGTCCTCGGCAGCTTCGAGGTTGTCCTCGGGGACGCCCTGCTCCTGTCCGTCCTCGAAGGAAACCGTGTAGTTAGCGTCGCCGAACATCGTCTCGACGACCTGCGTGATTGTTCCTTCCTCGCCGTCGTAGTCACTGTGCTCGTCGTGGAGAATAACGCTGTCGTCCTCTTCGAATGCCATACGCGGCAGTACTCGATGGCTCGTCAAAAAGGGACTGATTCGGGTTTGCTCGGCCCAGCCACGGATGTGGTCAGAAGATGTACCTGTGACACGTTCCGTGTGGCCAATCGGGACAGTGACAGATCTCGATCAGTTGTAGACCAGACGGTGTGCCGACCAGAGATGACCGATCCTATTGTTCTCTATCGCTCCCGTTGCGAACGGTTCCTGACCTTGTTTAGATTAATCTAAAAATTTATTTAGATGGATAGAATTAAGTGTCAGGGAGTTCCACGTTCACGTGCGTTCCGTCGCCCGCGGAACGCAAAGTCGTACAGATCGAGTGGTTAGAACGAACCGTCAGATCGTTGCAACAGCCAAAGAGTTCCTGCGACACGGGAGCGTGGCTATCCTTGTTCGGACCTCTTCCCGTGTTTCGCTTCGAATGAGCCAGACCAGACGTGTATCCACGCGTAGTTGCCCTCTGCAACTTCCACACCAGTGTCAGCAGCGCAACGGATTCGGTGGCGAAACCTCCCGAGATCCGCCACGACAGACGATCTGTCACAACAACTGTTATGGGACTCTCTAAACTAACCATCGACATGATCAGTCCACCGCTTTCCCCCATCGAGACGGTTGTTTCGTCGAGGTGTCAGACACAGATAGGACACAGATGACGAGCGTCGACGACCTGTGGTACCTCTCCGACGGAGCCTGTCAGACGGCTGAGCAGACGTATCACGACCTCCGGAAGCGCTACACGGGTTTTGTCGAGTTCACGCGCTACCGTCGAGTCCCCCGGAACCGGTTCCGGGATGTTGCTGCTGCCGCCCGCGACCACGGCGCACCATACGGAGCGCACACGCTCGCCTACCGGCCCTCCAGGGAACTGCTGCTGGTCCGTCACGAGGGTGTCGACATGTGGGTCTTCCCCGGCGGCGAACTCAACGACGACGAGACGTTTCAGGAGGCCGCACTGCGTGAACTCGGCGAGGAAAGCGGTATCGAGGCCACACTAGAGGGGCTGGCGATGCTCGGGCGCGTGGAGTTCTACTGCGACGGCAACATGGCCTGGGGCGTCCTTCCAGTGTTCGAAGCACGCGCGGAAACGACCGATATCAGCGTCAACGATCCGGATCTCGAGATCAGCGACGCCCGGTGGTTTGACGAACTTCCGGAAGACACGCGCGACCGAGAGGAGATCAGAGAGTGGCGCGAGCAGCGGTTCGACGGCGGCGCGTAGCTTCCGTAGCGGTACTTACTCCGGCCCGAACGACTGCCCCTCGCGGGCGTCGGCGTTCATCCGCCGGATCGTCGCCCGAGCGTTGCTGGCATCATAGCCGAGCAGCACGCTGGTAGCGTACTCTTCGGCCACCTCGACGGCCTTCAACAGATCATCAACATCCACATTAACCGCGTACAGTTCGATGCTGAACGGTGTCGTAAGCCGGTCCTTCCATCCCTTCGACAGGATCTCTAGCCAATATGTTGTCGAGTACGCCATGTCGTAGATGGGGATGACGAACTCATCGACGTACTCGGCGATATCGTCGACGGCAACACCGGACCTGGCTTCGAGGTGGCCGGGATAGGGGTCCGGATACAGCGTGAGATACATGTCGCCAGGGACGCGTTCGCGGGCCTCAGCGACGAACTCCGTGATGACATTGGTACGCCACGCCGACCAGTCCTCGAACTCGCTGTCGGCGAAGCGTTGTTCACAGCGGTCGCAGTGACAGTACTCGTCGCGGGGGAAGCCGATGTCGTCGAGTCGAACGTCCTCGTTGACTGCCGCCGCCTCCTCGATGATGTCGAGCAGGCCCTCGCGGTACCGGTCGTGGGTCGGGCAGACGTATGTCCAGTCGAAGTACGGCTGGTTTCGCGTCGCCGGTGTGCCCTCGTCGTCGAACGCAAGCAGTTCCTCCTCGCTCTCGACCGCGTTGTCGCCGAAACAGGACACCATGTTCACCGCGCCGGAGATCGGCTCGACAGCGCGGCCGGTCACGTCCTTGACCTCGTAGAACGCCCTGTCGAACTCGGACCACTCCGTCTCCTCCTCGTTACGAGTGACGACGCCGTACATGCGTTCCAGTAGGGTGCAACTCCGGGTAAGAGTTCGGAAAGCGTCGGCACCGCTGCTGGTGGAGCATAAACGGAGAGAATGCCGCCGGAGCAGGATGTGAGCCCGAGTGGTGCCGAGGACCAGGGAGGGGCGGCCGGCAGCACGGTTCAGGGGGCAATGCGACTGCAACAGAGAGGTCCGGTCTTATTTCTTGACGTAGTACGCGAGCGCGAGTGCCATGACCGCGACCAGGGCGATGAGTTTCTTTTGCATCATTTCAATGAACGAATACCAATTATAAAGAACTATCGTTGCGCTAGTCGTCAGCACGGCCCTCGCTATCGTGCTGGGTTGGGAACTCAGACTCGGGGCTGTCGGCTCCATCGTGGGTCCCGACGGGGGGCCGGTTTACCTCGGCCGCCGCCGAGGCGGTGAGGTCGGTTCGGTCATCTTCCGCAGACTCGATTTCGGCCATCTCACCCTCGGCCCGCGCGTCTTGATCGATGCGCATCGAGCAGAAGTCCACGCCACACATTGAACAGAAGCGGGCCTCTTTGTAGTTGTCGCCGGGGAGCGTCTGGTCGTGGTAGTCGCGGGCCCGGTCCGGGTCCAGCGCCAGGTCGAACTGCTCGCGCCAGTCGAACGCGTAGCGGGCCTCCGAGAGGGCGTCGTCCCAGTCCTGCGCGCCTTCCCGGCCGGTTGCCACGTCGGCGGCGTGGGCGGCGATGCGGTACGCCGCGAGTCCGTCCCGCACGTCGGATTTTTCGGGTAGCCCCAGATGCTCCTTGGGCGTCACGTAGCAGAGCATCGCCGCGCCGGCACGGCCCGCCTCCGTCGCGCCGATAGCGCTGGTGATGTGGTCGTAGCCCGGGGCCACGTCAGTCACGAGCGGACCGAGCACGTAGAACGGCGCGCCGTCACAGACCTCCTGCTGGCGCGCGACCTGGTCGGCGACCTGATCCATCGGGACGTGGCCCGGCCCCTCGACCATCACTTGCACGTCGTGGTCCCACGCGGTCCGGGTGAGTTCGCCGAGCGTGTCCAGCTCGGCGAACTGGGCGTCATCGCCGGCGTCAGCGATACAGCCCGGTCGGAGGCCGTCCCCGAGGCTGAACGTCACGTCGTACTCCCGGAAGATCTCACAGATCTCCTCGAACTTCGTGTACAGTGGGTTCTCCATCCCGTTCTCCTCGATCCACTGGGCCAGGATGGAACCGCCACGCGAGACGATACCGGTCGTCCGGTCATCAGTCAGCGGAAGGTGTTCCATCCGCACGCCGGCGTGGATAGTCATGTAGTCGACACCCTGTTTCGCCTGTTTCTCGATAACATCCAGAAGCAGTTCATGCGTAATCTCGCCGGCGTCGCCGGCCCGTTTGACGGCCTCATATATCGGGACTGTCCCGACCGGGACCGGCGAGTGACGGACGTTGGCCGACCGGATTTCGTCAAGGTTACTCCCCGTCGAGAGATCCATCACCGTGTCCGCGCCGTAGTGGACTGCGGTGTGGAGCTTCTCCAGTTCGCCCTCGATGTCGCTTGTCTCCTCGCTGTTACCGATGTTTGCGTTGACCTTCGTGGCGAACTCTCGACCGATAATCATCGGATCCAGCGAGTTGTGGCCGACGTTCGACGGGATGACCGCCTGCCCGTCGGCAACCTGCTGTCGGACGAACTCGGGATCAACGTTCTCCCGTTCGGCGACTCGTTCCATCTCCTCGGTGACTGTCCCGTTCCGGGCTGCTGCCATCTGCGTCATAATCACTTAGTTATACTACTAAGTTATAAATTTACGGTCGGAAGACTGCAGGCGTACTCGCGGATCACCGACATAGTGCTAGCGGAAGCCCAACCGTTCACGGGTCGGAGGAAGTCACTACCCGCACCGGAGACAGACACCAGCGACAGTCCGTGCGATGGAAACGACTGCAGTATCGGGCAGTTTTCGCCCCCTGAGCTGTCGGTCGCACCAGAAAACGGCCCCGACAATTGTGGGTCATACCCGAACATGAATGTATACGAAGGTGAAAAAGAGCAATAATGCCTCGGCCGACACGCCGCGCGATACTCGCGGCCCTGGGAAGTGCCGCCTCCGCCGTAGCGGGCTGTGGAGCCTTCGGCCGGGACCGGATGGACGTACTCGTCGCAGGCAGCCTCCAGAAGGCGGCCAGCGAGACACTCCAGTCCCGGACCAGTGGCGACCTCGCCGTCGAAGCGCGGGGCTCGATCCAAGCCGCGCGGCTGGTGGCTGAGGGGAAGCGCGACCCGTCCATCGTCGCGCTGGCCGATCCCACATTGTTCGAGCGAATCATGGACACAGCATGGCACGCAGTTGTCGCCAGCAACGAAATTGTGCTGGCCTACAATCCACAGACCACTGGTAGCGACCGCATCGAAGACACTACCCGGTGGTACGATCCGCTCCGCGGCGACAGCATCTCGCTGGGCCGCACCGACCCGACGCTCGATCCGCTGGGCTATCGGACGCTGTTCACTCTGGACCTCGCCGCCGAGTACTACGGGGTGTCTGAACTGGCCGACGCGGTTCTCGCGCCGGACCAGACTTACCCGGAGACACAACTGCTCGCACAGTTCGAAACGGGTAGCATCGACGCGGCGTTCGTCTACCGGAGCATGGCCGTGGAACGGGACTACCCGTTCCGTCGGTTCCCTCCGGAGATCAACCTTAGCGACCCGGCGCACGCCGAACGGTATCGAACTGTCAGCTACGAACTGCCCGACGGCACGAGTATCCGGGGAAGCCCGATTGAGTACGGCGCGGTTCGTCGGGACGAGCGCCGGCCGACACGCACCGCCTTCGAGACAGTGCTGACCGAGGACTGGCTCGTACCACACGGATTTACCGTCCGCGAGGAGTACCCTCGACTAGTGGGAGATGTCCCGAGCACTGTCACGCGGTGAGACTGCCACAGACCACGCCGGGGTGGGTGTGCGCGAACTCGTTCCGGTTCTCGGAGCAGTGCTGCTGCTATACTTCGTCGTCCCGGTGGCGGTGCTCGTCGTCACATACTCGCCGGCGGCGCTCCTGACAAGTCTGACCGAGGCGTACGTCCTCAACGCAGCGGTGACCTCCCTGGCAGCCGCACTGCTCAGCACCACTATCGCCGTCGCGTTCGGATTACCGCTGGCGTACTGGCTCTCAGAGAGCTCGGGCCCGCTTGTGACCGCAGCACTGGGTGCTGTCGTCCTGCCCCTCGTCCTTCCCCCAGTCGTCAGCGGCATGTTGCTCCTGACCGTCATCGGGCCGAACGGCCTCGGCGGCCTCACAGAACTGGCGCTTACGCGGTCGCTACTGGGCGTTGTCGCCGCCCAGACGTTTGTTGCATCGCCGTTCTTCGTGGTCACCGCGAAAGCTGCCTTCGACGGCATCGACGAACATCTGGAGGAAGCGTCACGGTCGCTGGGGCGGAACTGGGTCGGCACGATGCGCTCGGTAACGCTCCCACTCGCCAAGCCCGGCCTGCTCGCTGGTCTCGTACTGACTTTCGCACGCGCGATGGGCGAGTTCGGTGCGACGATGATGCTGGCGTACTACCCGCGGACACTCCCGGTTCAGATCTGGGCCTCGTTTATCTCGGACGGACTGGATGCGGCGTTGCCTGTGGCGGTGGTCCTGCTCGGCGTTGCGCTGGGGACGCTGTTGATAGTGCATGCGCTCCGGGCGATGCCGTGGCGATAGCGTGGAGACCTACCGCTCGTGGGCCCAGAACTCCTCGTCGACGGTGACCTCCTTCTTGAACAGCGGGACCTCTTCTTTCAGGCGGTTGATACCGTCTTCGACGGCGCGAAACGCCTGGCTCCGGTGGCCCGCGAGGATGACGACGAACACGATGTCCTCGCCAGCCTCAACGACACCGGTCTTGTGGTGGAGGCGGACCGCGTAGACACCGTCCCGCGATTCGAGATCTCGCCGGAGGGCCGCCATCTTCTCGGCGGCGACCTCGTCGTAGCGCTCGAACTCAAGGAACTCCGTCGGCGGGTCCTCCGGCCCGTCTTGCGCGCGGACGCGCCCGGTAAAGGTCGCGATAGCGCCGGAAAAGGTCTCGTCCGGGTCCCGCTTCACATCCGCGACCAGCGTCTCCAGCGTGATGTAGGGGTCGCGCTCCTCCATCGCGGCGATGATGGCGTCGAGGTCGGCGTCCGAACCGTGGGGCACGCGGTGGATCACCGGTTCGGCAGTCTCGTGGTCACCGAGCACGACCTTCGGAATCGTCGCGTCGGAATACCCCTCGACGAGCGCGTAGTCATACTCGGGTGCAAGGGCATCCAGCGCGTCCTCCAGCGTCCGCGATCCCCCCGTGGCGTACCACTCACCGTCGTCAGTGAGCGCGACCGTCTCGGCCGCCCCAGCGTCGCGATGGCGAGCCGTATCCTTTCCCGCCGTGTCAATATCTGGCGAGTGCGTACAGTGTTTCACCGTCGCGACACGCCCGGTTCCCGAGAGGCGTTCGGTCAGCCGCTCGACCAACGTAGTCTTCCCCGACTCGGAGTGTCCGACGATACCCAGAACTTGCATGTGCAACTGTAACAGGGCGACGTAGATAGACCTTTTTCATGGCAGTGCGGGGAGACACCGGGTCAGCGGTCGACAGTCTTCTCGACGACGCGGATGTCCTCGATAGCCGTCGTCGGATACTCGCCGTCTTCGTCTTTCTCGTTGGCCTTCACCATGTCCCAGACGACGTTGAGCCCAGTCGTCACCCCCTCTAGGGCCTCCATCTCGCAGCCGGTCTTGCCGACCGTCTCGACAGCGACCGTAATCTCGACGGCCTCGTCGCCGACAGTGAACTCGACCTCGATGTTCGTGATGGGGATCTGGTGGCACATCGGCACCGTTTCCCAGGTGTGTTTCACCGCCTGGATGGCCCCGATGCGGGCTGTCGTCAGTACGTCTCCTTTCTCGACCTCGTCGGCTTCGATGGCGGCCAGCGTGGCCTCGGTCAGTCTGATCTGGCCGCGAGCGACTGCGCGTCGTTGGCTCTCGGCCTTGTCACCGACATCGACCATCTGTGCGTCTCCCGCTTCGTCGACGTGCGTGAACTCCTCAGACATGGTCCATCATAGCCGACCCCGCCCCAAAACCGTGCGGGTCCGACCTACCGCCGGACGAGCCCGAGCAGGTGGCCCACGGCGGGCGCGACCAGTTGCTCTGCCCCCGTCCGCGCAGCGTTCTCGCTGCCGGGGAGACAGAACACGAGACGGTCGTCGACGACGCCGGCGGTCGCCCGCGAAGCCATCGCCATCGGTCCGACTTCCTCGTAAGAGAGCCAGCGGAACAACTCTCCGAAGCCGGGAATCGGCCGATCGAACAGCGGTTCGATGGCGTCGACGGTCACATCGTCAGGCGTGAGTCCGGTGCCGCCGGTCGTCAGCACCACGTCGACGCCGTCGTCCAGCAGGGCGGCGACGGCATCCGTGATGGCGTCCGTCTCGTCCGCGACGAGTCGGCGGTCGACGATTTCGTGTCCCGCATCCTCGCAGGCCGCCGCGATTACGTCGCCGGCTGGGTCGTCCGCCAGCGTGCGTGACGTCGACACTGTGAGAACGCCGATACCGACTCCTTCGGCGTCATGGGCGTGGTGGTCGTCATGGTCAGACCCGCCATCGCGGTGTCCGTCTCCGGCTCCGTGTTCGTGTTCGTCTGCATCATCGTGGTCGTGTTCCATACCGGGTGTTGGCAGCCAGCAGGCAAATATACTATCGGACGGGGGCGACGAGGTGCATCAGACGTCGAGCAGGTCGTCGAGGAGTTTCCGCTGGGCGGCAGCGAGATGTTCCGTAAACGTCGAGGTCGAGATATCCAGCGATTCGGCCACGTCGCCGGCAGTCGCCTCGCGCGGGTGTTCGAAGTATCCCATTTCGTGGGCTCGGCCCAGGACCTCGCGCTGACGGGTGGTCAGTTTCGCACGGTCGAAAACGACTGGCCGGTCCGTCTCCGATGACGTGTCTTCAAGCAGTCGCCGAAGTTTGACAGTCTCGCCTTCCGACTGGAGGTCGTCCACGATGGCCCGCAAGGTCGGCATGTCCTCGACGAGAAACGTGACGACGAGAGACTCGGTGTCAGCCGAGAACTTCTGGACGACGCAGCCGGCCGCCTCAATGCGTTCGCAGACACAGCCTTGGCCGGCCGTTCGGGACAGCTGGAAGACGTGTCGCTGGTCGTAGGCGAACACGTGGTCCACGTTCGAATAGTCGCCGTGTAGCGCAAGCGGCGGATCCTCGCCGCCCTTGAGCGTGAACTCCTCAACGACGCGGTCGGCACCGGCACTCGTTGCGCTCCGAGAAACCATCGACACCGACCACTCGTCGTCGGCGTGTGGCTGGACCTGACACGACCGTGGGTCGAACACCTCGACCTCGGCGAGCATTCGGCCCGACATACTCAGTTGATGACTCGGCTAGCATAAGAACCCACACGCGAACATGTTCGCATAAAATGCGCCATATAATGGGCCTAAGATGTTGGGCTACCAGTTCATCGGGGTCCTGGGACAAACCCAGTACACAGCGACGTGGCGCAGCCGTTCGAATCGCCCGTAAACTGAGCTGATACAAGATTATGAGACGCAACACGATACTCATCGGTCTGTTGATAACAGCGGTGTTGCTGCCGATGTGGTTCGTCGCCATGCACGGCGAACCGCCCTCCGAGGAGATCGCTATCGACGAAAGCGTCAGCGACATCCGCCCGCTCGACGGCCCGGTAGAGACGCCGAACAAGCTCTCGCCGAGCCAGGTCGGGGTCATCGTCTGGGTGGGTCTGTTCATCCTCGTCGGCGTACTGACGGCCGCTCACCAGTTCATGAACAGAGCAGTCCGACCACCCGACGACATGCAGGCGGTTCCCGACGGAGGGACAGTCTCGCTACCGTGGTTCGATACGGAAAACCGCTGGGTCGTCGAGTACCACGACGCCTCGGATGCCATGGAGGGACTCATCGCCATGGGCGGGCTTACGGTCCTCTCTATCGTCTTTGCGGCGCTGTTTACCGGCGAGTACCTCACGCTCGCCCGAACCCAGTACTTCGGGCTATACGCGACCGGGATGTTTCTCTCGCTCGCGCTTTCGACGGTCGCGTACTACGCCTGGTTCATGCCACACGTCGAAGTCGCCGAACTCAGGGGGCACGAATGATTGACTATCCGAAACCCGACGACGACGAGGAACAGAGCGGTGACTGTTCGTGTGACGGAGCGGCCGCTTCATCGCCGACGCTATACGGGGACGCTCGCGCCGAACTCCGCCGGCGGGACTTCGCGAAGTTCCTCGCCACCGTCGGCGGCCTGACCGCCGTTGCCAGCCTCACCGCACCGCTTGCCAGCACCACGCAGGTGTTCGAGCGCGGTTACGAGGGACCGGTGTACTCTGACGGGGTCCACCTCGTTGACGGTGAGGGCGAGCGTATCAGCGAAGGCCGCCTCTCCGAGGGCGAACACATGACCGTCTTCCCGGAGCCACGGCCCGGCATCGAGGACGCACCGACACTGCTGGTCCGCTACGCCGAATCCGAGTACGGCGGAGATATCAAGGAGGGGTTCACCGTCAGCGGATACGCCGCCTTCTCGAAGGTGTGTACCCACGCCGGCTGTATGGTCTCGGACCGGGAGGAAGACCTCGTCGTCTGTCCCTGTCACTTCGGGAAATTCGACGTGACCGCGGGTGCGGCGGTCAGCGGCGGACCGCCGGGACGGTCGCTTCCACAGCTGCCGATCACAGTGACCAGCGACGGGTTCCTCGTCGCCACCGGTGACTTCGAGGGGCCTATCGGCCCGGGAGGTGAATGATGTCCCGCGCAAAAGCAGTGTACGACTGGTTTGACACCCGCCTCGACCTGGAAAACGGCCAGAAGTTCCTCGGGAAAGCGTTCCCGGCGGAGGACTCGTTCCTGCTGGGCGAGGTAGCGCTGTTCTGTTTCCTCCTGCTGGTCCTGTCGGGCGTTTTCCTCGGCTTCTTCTTCGAGCCCTCGACTTCCGATGTGGAGTACGTCGGTAGCGTCCAGAAGTTCCAGGGTGAGGAGATGCCTGAGGCGTTCGTCTCGGTGTTACACATCACCTACGACGTGCCGTTCGGGATGTTCATCCGCCGGCTCCACCACTGGGCGGCCCACCTCTTCGTCGCCTCAATCGGGTTGCACATGTTACGGGTGTTCTTCACCGGCGCGTATCGCAACCCGCGAGAGCCCAACTGGATTGTCGGCACCGGACTGGCGGCTCTCTCGATGGGCGCGGCCTACACGGGCTACGCGCTGCCATTCGACGAGTTCGCCGCCACGGCGACCAGCATCGGCTACAATCTCACAGTGTCGATACCCCTGTTAGGTGATTTCCTCGGCCAAGTTGTGTTCGGGGGTGAGTTCCCCAGCAGCGCCACCATCCCGCGGCTGTACTTCCTGCACGTCCTCGTGATTCCGGCAGCCATCGCCGTGGGACTGGCCGTCCACATGGCGATTCTCATCCGGCAAAAGCACACCGAGACCCCACGAGACGGGGACGTGACCCCCGGTCGGCAGACCGTTGACGAGAACGACGACAGCGTCATCATCGGCCTGCCGGCGTTCCCGAACCAGACCGCCGTCTCCGCCGTCGTGTTCTTCGTCACGGCGGCGACGCTGTCGGCGCTCGCGGGGTTACTGCCAGTCCACAACGTTGCCGAGTACGGGCCGAACAATCCCGCGGCCACGCCGGAGCTCATCATGCCGGACTGGTTCCTGATGTGGGTGTACGGCTTCCTGAAGCTCCTGCCACAGATCAGCTTCACCATCGGCCCGGCCCACATCAACGGGGAGTTCATCGGCGGCATCGTCCTCCCGGGGCTGGTGTTTGCCGCGGTCGCCCTCTGGCCGTTCATCGACCGGACGGAGCCGACTCACTTCACCGCGGACCCGCTGGACCGGGCCTGGCAGACCGGCGTCGGCGTGGCCGCCGTCGCGTTCATCATGATAGCCTCCATCGCAGGGATGAACAACATTCTCGCAGGCCAGGTGCTCGGAACGACGACCGGCGTCGTCAATCCGATACTGACAGCTGCCCTGCTCGTTGTCCCGCCCCTCTTTGGCGGCATCACGTACCTGCTGTTACGCGACGGTGAGCCAGCACCGTCACAGGAGGGCGACGTAGCCACAGACGGTGGGAACGTCGATAGCGGAGCCAGTGGCACCGAAACGGAGGAAGCAACCGATGACTGAGAGTGTCGAACTGACCGAACGACAGTATCGCCTGCTGGACACGACGAGTAAGCTTGTCGGCCTCGGACTGGTCGCCGCCGGGCTTGAGGTCGGCGGCAGTACGCCGGCCGGCATCGTGCTGGCCGTGGCCGGGGCTGCCTGCGCGACTGCGACAGTGTTCATTACCAATGAGTAGACACGACCCGACCGACGACGAGGCGGACAGTGCAGGAATCAGTCGCCGCGACTTCGTGCGGGGCCTCGGAGCCGCATCGCTGCTGGGCGCGACGGGGCTCTCCTTCGCCGATGACGGCATGGACGGCCTGGAAGCGGTCGACGACCCCATCGGGTCGTATCCGTATCGGGACTGGGAGGATCTCTACCGCGACGAGTGGGACTGGGACTCCGTTGCTCGCTCTACCCACAGCGTCAACTGCACGGGCTCGTGCTCGTGGAACGTTTACGTCAAGGACGGGCAGGTCTGGCGCGAGGAGCAGGCCGGCGACTATCCGGTCTTCGACGAGAGTCTCCCCGACCCCAATCCACGGGGCTGTCAGAAGGGGGCCTGCTACACGGACTACGTCAACGCCGACCAGCGCGTCCTCCACCCGCTCCGTCGGACTGGCGAGCGCGGCGAGGGCCAGTGGGAACGGATTAGCTGGGACGAGGCACTCACCGAGATCGCCGACCACGTCATCGACGAGGTGCAAGCCGGTCGGTACGACGCTATCTCGGGATTCACGCCGATTCCGGCGATGTCTCCCGTCTCCTTCGCGAGCGGCAGCCGACTCGTCAATCTGCTCGGTGGTGTCTCTCACAGCTTCTACGACTGGTACTCCGACCTGCCACCCGGCCAGCCGATTACGTGGGGGACCCAGACTGACAACGCCGAGTCCGCGGACTGGCACAACTCGGATTACATCATCGCCTGGGGGTCGAATATCAACGTGACGCGCATCCCCGACGCGAAGTACTTCCTCGACGCCGGCTACGAGGGCGCGAAACGCGTCGGCGTCTTCACCGACTACTCCCAGACCGCTATCCACACCGACGAGTGGCTCTCACCCCACGGAGGAAGTGATACCGCGCTCGCGCTCGGGATGGCCCAGACTATCGTTGACGAGGAGTTGTACGACGAATCGCATCTCAAAGAGCAGACCGACATGCCGTTGCTCGTGCGGGAAGACACCGGGAAGTTTCTCCGGGCGAGCGAGGTCGGACTCGCCGAGGACGCTGACGACCCCGAGAAGGTGTTCGTCATGGTCGACGGCGACGGGAACCTCCGGCGCGCGCCCGGATCGCTGGGCGACCGTGACGGCCAGCACGACCACTCGAAGAGCATCGAACTCGACTTTGATCCGCAACTGCCCGTCGAGCGTACCGTCGAAACCGGTGACGGTAGCGTCGAGGTTCGGTCGGTCTGGGAGAACCTCCGAGACGAACTCAGCCAGTACACCCCTGCGTTTGTCCACGAGGAAACCGGCGTCGGCGAGAACACGTACCAGCGAGTCGCCCGTGAGTTCGCCAAGGCCGACGTCGCGAAGATTGTCCACGGCAAGGGCGTTAACGACTGGTATCACAACGATCTGGGAAACCGGGCCATCCAGTTGCTCGTAACGCTGACGGGTAATCTTGGCGACCCCGGAACCGGTGTGGACCACTACGTCGGCCAGGAGAAGATCTGGTCGTTCCACGGCTGGAAGGTCCTGTCGTTCCCGACGGGAAGCGTCCGTGGGGTGCCGACAACGCTGTGGACCTATTTCCACGCAGGTATTCTCGACAACACCGACCCGGATACTGCCGAGAAGATACGCGAATCCATTGACGAGGGATGGATGCCCGTCTACCCGGAAGAGCGGGCGGACGGAAGCCGCCCAGATCCCTCGACGATGTTCATCTGGCGTGGCAACTACTTCAATCAGGCCAAGGGCAACGTCGCCATCGAGGAGCAACTCTGGCCCAAACTCGACCTCGTGGTCGACATCAACTTCCGGATGGACTCGACAGCGATGTACTCCGACATCGTCCTGCCGGCGGCCAGCCACTACGAGAAGTACGACCTCTCGGAGACGGACATGCACACCTACGTGCACCCGTTCACGCCGGCCGTCGAACCGCTCGGCGAGGCCAAGACCGACTGGGAGATATTCCGCCTGCTCGCCGAGAAGATACAGGAGCGGGCCCAGGAACGCGATGTCGAGCCGATCGAGGACCGCAAGTTCGACCGAACCATCGATCTCACGACCATCTACGACGACTACGTCCGCGACTGGGAAACCGGCGAGGAAGAAGGGCTCGTCGAAGACAAGGCCGCCGCGGAGTTCATCCTCGAACACTCCGAGGAGACCAACCCCGAGGACAGCGACGAGCAGATCACCTTCGACGACATCGACGAGCAGCCACAGCGGTTCCTAGAAGCCGGCGACCACTGGACTTCAGACATCAAAGACGGCGAAGCCTACGTCCCGTGGCAGGACTACGTCCACGACAAGAACCCCTGGCCGACCTTCACTGGCCGCCAGCAGTACTACATTGACCACGACTGGTACCTCGAACTCGGCGAGGAGCTTCCGACCCACAAGGAAGGGCCGGAGAACACCGGCGGCGACTACCCGCTGTCGTACAACACGCCCCACGGCCGCTGGTCGATCCACTCAACGTGGCGTGATAACTCCAAGATGCTCCGCCTCCAGCGTGGCGAGCCAGTGGTGTACATCAACCCCGACGACGCCGAGGAGCGCGGGATCGAGGACGGTGACACCGTCGAGGTGTACAACGATCTCGGTGCCGTCGAAGTGCAAGCGAAGATCTATCCATCGAGCGAGCCCGGAACTGTCCGGCACTTCTTCTCCTGGGAGAAGTTCCAGTATCCCGACCGGGACAACTTCAACACGCTTGTCCCGATGTACATGAAGCCGACCCAGCTGGTCCAGTACCCGGAGGACACCGGGGAACACCTGCATTTCTTCCCGAACTACTGGGGGCCGACCGGGGTCAACAGCGACGTCAACGTCGACGTCCGCCCCACGGGAGGTGACAGCGAATGAGTACGGATAGACAGGACGACCAACAGGAGGAGGACACGCTCGTCAACGTCGCTGACGGCGTCGATCACCAGGTCGCGATGGTGATGGACCTGAACAAGTGTATCGGCTGCCAGACGTGTACGATCGCCTGCAAGACCCTCTGGACGGAGGACGGCGGCAGCGAGTACATGTACTGGAATAACGTCGAGACCAAGCCCGGCGAGGGGTATCCGCGGGGCTGGGAAGATTCTGGCGGCGGCTGGGCCGACGAGGAACACAGCGAACGCGAGCCCGGCGAGATTCCCGACCAGGAGGAGTACGGCCGCGCCTGGGAGTTCAACCACGAGGAGATCATGTACGAGGGCAGCGACGATCCCTTGCGGCCCCGCGACGGCGCGGAGTGGGGGCCAAACTGGGACGAGGACCAGGGAGCCGGCGAGTACCCCAACAGCTACTACTTCTATCTCCCGCGAATCTGTAACCACTGCACCCATCCCTCCTGTGTCGAGGCCTGTCCGCGCTCGGCGCTGTACAAGCGTCAGGAGGACGGCATCGTTCTCGTCGACCAGGAGCGCTGCCGGGGCTACCGCTACTGCGTCGAAGGCTGTCCCTACAAGAAGGTGTACTACAACACCGTCTCGAAAAAGTCTGAGAAGTGCATCTTCTGTTACCCCCGCATCGAGGGCGAGGGCCCCGACGGGGAGACGTTCGCCCCGGCCTGTGCCGAAGAGTGTCCGCCCCAGCTCCGGCTTGTCGGCTTTCTCGACGACGAATCGGGACCCATCTACAAGCTGGTCGAGGAGTACGAAGTGGCGCTACCGCTCCATCCGGAGTTCCGCACGCAACCGAACGTCTACTACATCCCACCCTTTGCCCCCGGACAGCACACAGACGACGGAGAGACCGTTGACATCGACCGGATCCCGCGTCAGTACCTCCGGAACCTGTTCGGCGACGGCGTCGACCAGGCGCTTGACACCATCGAACGTGAGCGCCAGCGGGCCCGGCAGGGTGAGGACAGCGAACTGATGGAACTGCTCCAGCACAAGAACCCCGCCAAACAGTACCGACTGGAGGTCTTCGACGATGACTGACCACCGACGCACGCTTGGAGTCGCAGCGCTCCTGTCGGCGCTCGTGCTCGTCTCGACGGTGGCCGCGCCGATGGCGAGTGCCCGTCCGGCGCACGAGATTCCGGTTTCGGACGTCTCGGACGCCGACCTCGGCGAACCGACCGCCGACGGCTGGGAGGAGATCCCCGCCTCGGACGTGCCACTGGCCAGCGCACCCAGTAGTGTCCCGAACGCTGACGACACGACCATCGAGACAGTCGACGTACAGGCGGCCCGGACCGACGAGCGGCTGTACGTCCGCCTGCAGTGGCACGACGCGACGAGGGACACGAACGCGAACGCCACCCGGCGGTTCGCCGACGCGGTCGCTGTCCAGTTCCCGGTCAACACGAGTTCCCGGCCGCCGATAGCCATGGGTGGCCCGGACAACCGCGTCAACGTCTGGTACTGGAGCGGGTCAACTGGGACGCAGGAACTGCTCGCCGGCGGCGCTGGCTCGACGACGTCGTTCCAGAACCCAACCGTGGCGGCGAACGCGACTCACACTGGGACTGGCGGGAACGCCACCTGGACCGTCGTCTACTCGCGGCAGCTCGACGCACCGAGCGAGAACCGGACTGACCTGCGGACCAACAGCGACCTCGACGTGGCCTTCGCCGTCTGGAACGGGTCGAACGCCGAGCGGTCCGGCCGGAAATCGGTCAGCGAGTGGCACTACTACCCCTTCGGCGGCGGGCCGCAGGGACCACCGTACGAGACGCTGCTGTGGACCGTCGCCGGCATCGCCATCGTCGCCGTCGTCGGCGTGACGGCCTTCGGGATGTACCGAACGCGGGGTGGGAGCTGATGGCGACGACGCCGACCGCCCCGCTGGACGACGTTGACGAAGACGCGGCCGCCCGCGGCGCGGTGTACGCCACGCTCGCGACGGCGTTCGAGTACCCAGATCGGGCGCTGCACAGCGCGGCGGCCGACGGGACGCTGGAGGCCGAACTCGAGAACTGTCTCGACCGGACCACCCTGGACGTGTCTGTATCGTCGGTGACCACCGACGACGACTACGAGACGCTGGCGGCCCGCTACAACGACATCTTCGAACTCGGTTACAGTGAGTACACGGACCGGACTGACGGCTCGCTGGAGGCCGAGGGCCCGCCGGTCCCGCTGTACGAGTCGAAGTACCGGGCAGACCACTCCTGGAACGACGTGAACCTCGACCTCTCGCGAGCCTACAGCTACTACGGCCTGGAAATCGACCAGAACGAGCGGGACAACCACGACGCGCTGACCTACGAACTGGAGTTCGCGGGCTATCTGGCCCGCCGGGAGGCCGCCGTCGGGGACGACGCCGCGGCCGCCCGGCTAGACTTCCACGACCGCCACCTCGGCCACGCGGCCGCCGGTGTCGCGGACCGTCTGGCCGACGAACCCGGGACCGACATCTACGGCGGCTTCGGTGAACTTCTGGAAACATTCGTCCGCGCCGACCGGAACGACCTCGCGTCGAGGCTGGAGGGACAGCGATGACGGCGGCGCTCAAACAGCGCGCCAGACCGCTGTTTGCCGACAGGAGCCACTCGCTCGCAGACTTCGCAGTCGGCACCGCGGCGGTGGCCGTTGCCGTCCGCTACCTCGCCGTCCTGTTAGTCAACGCTCCGGGGCAAGCGGGCATCCCGGTCTCGCCCGGCCTCGCGACGGTCGTTTCCACGGCCGTCGTCGCGTCTGCGGCAATCGTGGTCGCCGTCACCGACGCTGACCCGCTGACGGGGACGGGGCTCCTGTTCATCGGCGTGTTCGGACTGCTGTCGCTGCTCAGTAGCGCGGCGGCGCTGCCGGCGGCCGCCGCAGTCGTCGTCGGGACCGCCGCCGTCGCGGCCGCGTCGGGACGGCGGCTGGACCTCGTATCGGCCGCGGCGACGACCCTGCTCGTCGCGGCACTGGGCAGCAGCCTCACCAGCGGCGTCGGTGGCTGGACTGGCCTTCGCCCGGTGGCGTCGACCGTCGCGCTGTTCGCGATTGCATCCACGCCGGCGTTCGCGGCGACGGACTGGCGGTCGCTGTCGACAGCGGACTGGGGAGCGATACTCGGCGGTGTCGCCGCTTTCGCCGTCGTGCTCGCCGTCGGTCGCGCCGTCCCATTCCTCACCGGCGCAGTCACGCTGACCGGAACTGGCGTGGTCGGAACGAGCCTGCCGGTCGTCGCGCTGGCCGTCGCCGGGGCAGTGACGACAGCGAGCGCGGCCAGTCGAACCCGACGCTGGTCGCTGCTCGCCGGCGTCGCGCTGGTCGCGTTCGCGGGTGTCCCGGCGTCGCTCCCGCGGGCGCTCCCGTTCGCGCTCGGTATCACCGCACTCACCGCACAGGAGGGGAAGCGATGACCGGCTGTCACGACGACGACGAGTTCGAGAAGCACCTCGAAGAGGACCCGGACCCCCAGCTGGACCCCGAGCGCAGTCCGGGCCTGCATACCGACATCGAAGCGCTGGAGGACATCGAGGTGAGTCGCGAGGACGTGACTATCGGTGAGGCGACGCCGGAGGAACTGTCCGCCAGCGACACCGAACCCGTCGAAGACGACGCGGCGGCGTCGCTGCTGTCCGACATCGAACACGGCGCGAAGACCGACCGCCGCCGCGCCGCCCTCGAACTGAAAGACCGTGCGACCACTGACGAAATCGTGGTGGCGCTCGCGCGAGCCGCGACGACCGACGACGACAGCGACGTGCGCCAGTTCGCCGTCGAGGCGCTGACGGCCCACGGCGGCGAACGAGCCGCGGCGGTCGCGGTGGAACTACTCGACGACCCCGATCCGTGGGTCCGATCCGAGGCCGTCGTCACGCTGGACAACATCGACCGCGAGGCTCACGAGGACGACATCGAGAGCGCGCTGGACGACGACCACCACGCCGTCCGTCGCAACGCGGCCATTTCCCTGTTCAAGCTCCGCGGCGAATCGATGGCCGCCCTGCTGCTGGAACAGAGCCGCGACGACAGCGAACGGGTCCGCGAGTGGGCAGCCCACATGCTCGGCGGCGTCGCCGAGGACCGCGCTCGCGAGCGACTGCGCGAACTCACAGACGACCCGGCCACCGTGGTCCGCCAGACTGCCGAGCGGTCACTCGACGTTGACCCCGGAACGTTCCGGCGGCAGTTCGGCGGCGCACTGGAGAACGACGCCCGACTGCTACCCGGTGAAGACAGACTCAACCGGATGCCAGACCTCTGAGACGATGACTGACGGAACGCCCACCACACTGACCGACCGTATCGAAGCCGCACTGCGAGACGTGCGCGACCCGCACGCCGACCTTTCCGTGTTCGACGCGGGCTTCGTCGAGAACATCGACGTGGCCGACGGCGAGGTGACCATCGAGACTGACCTGACCGCGCTGGACGATGGAACGAGCACCCAGGTCGTCCAGGCGATGCTCCATGCGGTCGACGATGTTGACGGCGTCGACAGCGTCCACATGGAGCGAGCGACGCCCTCAAGCGAGGGGCACGCGAGCGTCGAGTCCTTCGACCACGTCATCGCCGTCGCCAGCGCAAAAGGCGGCGTTGGCAAGTCGACGGTCGCCACGTACCTCGCCTGTTCGCTTGCCGCCGAGAGCGACGTGGCGCTGTTCGACGCCGACATCCACGGGCCGAACGTCCCGGAGCTACTGGACGTGAGCGGCCCAGTCCACTCCAGTGAGGAAGGCGATCCGCTCCCGGTTCGAGCCGGCGGGATGGACGTGATGAGCGTCGGCCTGATGGAGAGCGGCGCACCGCTGGCCTGGCGCGGGGCGATGGCACACGATGCACTCGACGATCTATTCGAGAACACCGCCTGGCGAAACGACGAGATACTGGTGCTGGACCTGCCGCCGGGGACCGGGGACGTAGTACTGACGACGCTCCAGAAAGTCCCGGTGGATGGCGTGGTCGTCGTCACGACGCCGTTCCACGCGAGCGTCAGCGACACCAGCCGGACGGTCGAACTGTTCCGGGACAACGACGTGCCGGTTCTGGGAACTGTCGTCAACATGGCTGAGTACGTCTGTGACTGCTGTGGCGAGCCCAGCGACCTGTTCACGGGCGAGGCGCTGGCGGATCTGGATGCCGCCGTCCTCGCCGAACTGCCGTTCTCACACGACCTTCAGGGGACGCCGGTACCCGGCAACGTGCCCGACGTTGTCAGTGATTTGGGCGACGCCGTCACGGATGCGCTCGACACTGCCGGCGAGGTGGCTGTCGAACCGACCATCGACATCCGCGGCCTGCCGCCACAGGAGCGCAAGGACCTGGTTCGCGAGCGGTTTACTGCTCTCGACAGCAGCGAGTCGTTCGTTCTGGTCAGTGACCGCGACCCGACGCCGGTCGGGCGCTTCCTGGGCCGTCTCGCCGAGGCTCCACGAGCGGACTTCGACCCGTTCGAGGTCCGCCGAGCGACGCCGGATGCATGGATACTGGAGACGATAAAGCCCTGACCGCACCAATTTCTCCGCGTTCACGCGGCGGGGGACGTCAATCGTTATCGTTCGCTGGCCACCACCGGAGTGTGAGCGCGACAGACTGGTCCAGCCCGAACACGTCGGAGGAGCGGTCGACGGTCGCAATCTCCGGGCAGTCAATATCGGTCCGCTGGTCGTCGATTTCTACGTGTAACTCGCCGCTCCCGTTCTGGAGCCGCTCGGAGATCGTCTCAAGTTCCGCCAGCAGCGCCTCGCGGGACATCGTCGTCTCTCGCGTGGTGTTCTGCTGGACGTGCTCGCCGACGACGGGGTCGATGTCCACGTCCTCCGAGCGGTTCGAGAGGACGGCGTTGATGGCCGCCCCGAGCAGTATCACCAGGCCGATGACGTACAGCCAGGTGAGCAAGACGAGAATGCTGGCGATGATGTTCCCGCCCGTCGAACCGGATTTGAACGTCGTGAACAGGACCTGTGCGACCGTGAGTCCGACAGCGGCGAACGCGACGCCCGGGACGACCTCCAGCGGCGAGACGTCCGTGTCCGGAAAGACGTAGTACATCGGGTAAAGGACAAGGAAAAGCCCGGCTGCGCGGACCAGCCCACCAGCAAGTGCCCACAGCGGTCCACTCCCGGTTTCGGGCAAGATACCACCAAGTGCGCTCGCACTGAGTATCGCGGCTGCTACCGTCATCAAAAGAAGCAGACCATCCCCGATCTGGTCGAGGAACGTGTTCGACGCACCCGTCTCGTAGATGTCCGAGAAAGCCGTGTCCAGCCCGCGGAAGATCCGAAGAGCCCCCCAGAGAAGAAAGCCCACGCCCAGCACCGACACCGACGCATCGGCTTCGGTCAACCCCTGCTGGATGACACCGCTGGCCTGTGCAGTCAGGACAGCCTCCATGATGCCGACGATGGAGTCCCGAAGCGTGATGTTCTCCGTCCGCTGGACGAACGTGAGCACCAGCAACAGTAGCGGGAGAATTGAGAGAAAAGCGTGGTAGGCTATCGACCCTGCCATGAACGTGAGCCGTTCCGCCCTGATCTCGTGAACGAGTGCCTGGAGCACCTCCTCCGTGCGGGCGCGACTGAAACGCATACCCGTGATTCGACAGCAGCAGCCAAATAGGCAGCGTTGCCGCCGGGTACCGCGCATAGATGTCATCGGAGTCACAAGATAAATGCCGCCCCCGACTGATACACCAGTAATGGTCCTTTCGGACGTCCTGCTCGCCCCCCTGGGACTTGCGGCCCTCCTCGCAGCCCTGCCGATAGTGGTGCTGTACCTCATTCAACCGGACCCACAGGAGGTCTCCCTGCCGACGTTCCAGTTTCTCGTCGAGGGAGAGCGCCAGCAGTCAGCGACGCCGTTCTTCGAACGGCTCTCGCGCAGTCACCTCCTGTTGTTGCAGCTACTTGTGGTCCTGGTGCTCGCAGTGGGGTTAGCGACGCCCTACGTCACGGTTTCGGAGCGCGCGACGGTCGAGGAGACGGTGCTCGTCGTCGACACGACCGCGTCCATGCAGACCAGCGCTGGGGGCGAGACGCGCTTCCAGCAGGCCGTCGCAGCCGCCCGAGAAGAAGTGACCGGAACGACATCAATCGTGACAACAACCAACGGCGGGGAAGTGGTGCTCCAGCGTGGCACCCCAAGTTCGGCACAGCAGACGCTTGCTCAGCTCAGTCCGACTGACGCTCCGGGCGATCTCAGCGGCGCAATTTCGCAGGCGGGGTCAATCGCCGGTGAGAACGCCAGAGTCGTCGTCCTGAGTGACTTCGCCGGGGAGGAGTGGACCACCGCTGTCTCGACGGCTCGCGGGCAGGGGCTCTCGGTCGACCTCCGGCAGTTCGAGGCCGGTGGCGACGCGAACGTCGGCTTCATCGACCGGCGGTTCTCCGGGTCGGAGGTGACGCTCTCGGTGAAGAACTACGGCGAGTCGGCAGTTACCCGAACCGTTCGCCTCGGCAACAGCGGACAGGAGATACAGCTCGGACCCGGGGACGTTAGCACGGTGACGCTGCCGATCCCGGCCGGCGGTAGCCAGGCCCGGCTCACCCCTGAAGACGACTTCGCGACCGACGATACTGTGTACATCGCCGCACCGGAGGACCGGGCCGTCGACGTGCTCGTGCTGACCAACGACCGGAACCAGTACCTGACCACCGCGCTCTCGGTGGCAGACCGAATCAACGTGACGGTCAAGCAGCCGCCAACGACCATCGAGAACGGGTACGACGTGATACTCTACAGCAACGTCGATCCCAGTTCGCTGCTCCCGGGGAACGTCGAGAGCGGGCGTGATGTAGTCGACGACGGTGGTGGTGTCGCAGTGCTGGCACAGAACGACCTGCCGGAGCGGTACAACGACCTCCTGCTCATCGAGCCGGGCAAGACAAAGACCAGTGCGACAGGAATCCGGGCCGAGCAGACACGTCTCACCAGCGGCATCGACTTCCAGCCGCCCGACGAGTACATCGCCGGGTCGCTCCGGTCCGGGTCGGCCCACGTCCGGCTTAATGACGGGACACCACTCATCGCGACGGCCGAACGAAACGGTGGACGGGTCCTGTACTACGGCTACATCGAGGGCCAGTCAACGTTCAAGTTCAATTACCAGTACCCCGTGTTCTGGAAGCGCGCGGTGTACTACCTCGCGGACCGCGACCCCCTCCCCTCGCTAAACCATGCGACCGGCCAGCCCGTCCGGTTCGGGAACACCACGGTTGCGGGACCGGCCGGCCCGGTATCCGGGGAGTCGGTGACGGTCCAGCGAGCCGGGTTCTACCGGAGCGAAAGCCGACAGGTGAGTGCCTCGCTGCTCGACGAGAGCGAGTCAAACACCGCCGTCGAGCCGCTCACCGAACGGTCCGGCACAGCGGGGAACCTGACCCGAACCGAACAGCGGTCGGTTCCCCGCCCGCTGACGGAGTTCCTCGCGCTCGCCGGCGTGTTGCTCGTGGTGGGAGAAGTCGGCTATCTCCGACGGCGGGGTGACCTCTGATGGCAGTCTCCTACACGATCACCGAAGGGCTCACTGTCGGCGTCGAACACCTCTGGCCGCTCCTTGCCCTGCCGGTTGCCATCGGCCTCCTCGGGTATCTCATCCAGCGGGGCAACAGCGGGCCGCGGTCAGCGTCAGAGCGGAGCCGGCGTCTGCTGCTTGCCAGCCGCGTGCTCATCGTCTGCCTGCTCGTCTTCGGGGCAATGGAGCCGTACACGGTGCAGACACGCGAGACACCGGGCGAACCGGGCGTGACGCTACTGACCGACGAATCCGAAAGTATGGGTATCTATCCGAATACGACAGACGCTCTTGTACAGGATATCGAGGCCGAGGGAGTCCCAGTGACGCGAGCGACAATCGGTCGCGGGTCGACCTCCAGAATCGGCGATGGAATCGCCGCGAACCTCCAGCAGAACGGGACAGTCGTCGTCGTCTCCGACGGCCGGGTCACGGAGGGCCGGAGCCTCGCGATTGCTGCCGAGGACGCCGCCTCGCTCAACGCGACCGTCCACAGCGTCACGCCCCGTTCCCCGCGGACCGAGCGCGCCGTGAGGATTTCGGGACCCGCGACGGTCAGCCGTGGCGTCCCGTCGCAGTACACCGTCTCGATGCAGGGCGTGAGCGTGCCTGATCCGGTTCCCGTCACGGTGACTATTGACAGCGAGACGGTCACAGAGGGGGAGCTGCAGCCCGATGGGACGCTCACGGTCGAACACACGTTCGAGGAGCTGGGGCCACACCGCGTCACGGCCACGCTGTCCGGGGATGACGAGTACGAGCGAAACGACGAGTTCTACAGGAGCGTTCGAGTCGTCGAGCAGCCTGACGTGCTCTACGTCGCACCCGGCGAGTACCCGCTGCAGAACTACCTGAACTCGCTGTACAACGTCTCGACGGCCACCTCGGTCCCTGCAGACCTCGACGGCTACTCCGCCGTCGTCGTCCAGAACACGCCATCGAGCTCCGTCGGAAACGTCTCTGCGCTGCAGGAGTTCGTTATCAGCGGTGGCGGGCTGGTCGTCGCTGGCGGTGACAGCGCCTACGAGAACGGCGGCTACCAGTCATCCACGATGGCCACGATGCTCCCAGTCCGTGCCGGGAACGCGACCGGCGGTGAGTCCAACATTGTCCTCCTCATCGACGTGTCCGGCAGCTCCGAAAGCGGCCTCTCAGTGCAGAAGGCCGTTGCCCTCGACGTGCTCGATCAGTTGGGCGACGAGAACCGGGTCGGCGTCGTCGCGTTCAACTACAACGCGTATCGCGTCTCAGAGATGCAGCCACTCGGACAGAATCGCGAGGAGACCGCCGAGAAGATACGACGGCTCAACAGCGGCGGTGCGACCGATATCGCCATCGGCCTCCAGGGAGCTGACGAACTGCTCGCCGACCGCGAAGGGACAATAATCCTGCTTAGCGACGGGCAGGACACGCTCGGGCCGCCGGCCGCCGTCGCCAACCAACTCGGGCGGGAAGGGACACGAGTCGTCTCAGTCGGCGTCGGCAAGCAGGTCGGCGTGGCGACGATGCGCCAGATCGCCAGTGAGTCTGGCGGCTCGTACTTCGCCGCCGACGAGACCGAGCGGCTCCGACTCCTCTTTGGCGGCTCCTCGCGACAGTACCGCGGGGAGAACCTCACTATCGTCACCGAAGACACGTTCATCACCTCGGGCGTCGAACTCACTGCTAACCCGGGCCAAGCGAACAAGGTGCAGGTCAAGCCCGGGGCCGACTACCAGGTCGCGACTGCCGACGGGAAGCCAGCAATCGCCTCCTGGCGGTTCGGGCTCGGCCGCGTGGTCTCACTCACCGCCTACGACTCCGACAACACGCTGGGCGGACTCCTCGAACGTCCGGACTCGCTGGTCGTCACGAAGTCGGTCAACTACGCGGTAGGCGACCCCCAGCGAACCCAGACCGGTGTTACAGCCGTCGATGACGCCCGGGTCGGGAGCCCGACCACACTGACCTATCGGGGCGACTCTAGACCGGACGCAACAGACGTGTCGTTTCGGCAGGTCGGCGACGGCCGATACCGGGGCGAGTTCACGCCGCGGGAGACAGGGTACCAGACGATACTTGACACCGAGTACGCGGCGAACTACCCCGTCGAGTACGGGTCCTTCGGCCCGAGCGACGGCCTCACGACGCTCGTCGAAACGACGGGCGGACAGACCTTCAGCCCAGACCAGGGTGCACAGATCGCGAGACAGGCCCGGCAGAAATCCACCCGTGTTCGGACGGTCCGGGACACATGGGACTGGCTCGCAGTGCTTGGCGCACTCCTGCTGTTCACCGGCGAGGTGGTCGCCCGCCGTGTTCAAGTGTACCGCGGACGCACCTCTCTGGAGAGTGGTCTCCCGTGAGCGCAATCGGCCAGCGTATCAACCTCGGGCTCGTGTTGCTCATCGTCCTCTCGATGGTCGGAACGGGTGGAACGACCGTGCTGTACCAGGACTCTGCGAGCGAACTGCGGGCACAGAACGAGGATCTCCGCGAGCGAAACGCCGATCTCCGTCAGAGCCTCGAAGAGACGGAGAGTAACTTGCAGTCGACCCAGGCACGGGTCGAAGAGCTCGAAAAGACGCTGGAGACGCGGTCTGCGGACGTCGAGCAGGTTGCGACCGATCTGAACCGGACAGAGGCACAGCTGAGCGCCACGGAGAACCGGCTCGCGGAGACCCGCCAGTCGCTCCGCGAGAGCCAGAGCCGAATCAAAGAGCTGAACGAAGATGTCAGCGACCTGCGTAGCGAGCGCGACTCCCTCCAAGACCGTGTCGACGACCTGGAGTCGACAGTCGACGACCTGGAGTCCGAAAACGAGAATCTGGAGGCGGAGCGTGAGGAGCTAGAGTCGCAGGTTTCGGACCTACAGGACAAAATCGACAATCTGGAAGCCCAGATCTCCGATCTTGAGGACAGGATCAAAACTCTGGAGAACAAGAACCAACAGCTACGGGACGATATCGAAACCATCTGTGACCGAATGGAGACGCCGGACCCAACCTGCGAGGACTACAACTGATGGGCGAGACACAGCCAGACGAAGCAACCACCGACGGCGGCCCGACACAGGGGTCCGTCACTGAAGGGTCGCAGGGCCGCAAGCGCATGGCCGCCGCGCTCACAGAAGTCAGACGAGAGGGGAAGAAGGCGGCGCTCATCTACGCCGTCGTCGACGCCGTGCTCCTCTTTCTCGCAGTGAACGTCACCCTGTCGGTCCTCTCGCCGACGGGGCTCCCGACACAGCTGTCGGTTCCGGCGACAGTGACAGAACCGGTCGGGGCGACAGTCGGCCACTCACTACCTGAACTCTCACTCCCCACAGGCGCAGTCGTCGGCGTCGCCGTCGGTACGCTCTGGTTCGTCAGCGAGTACCTGTACCGGGTCCACAAGCCCCTCGTCGAGCGGTTCGAGGCGGCGAACTCGAACGTCGCTGACGCGCTCCGGACAGCACGCGACGCGGTCGAGGACGGTGCCGAGACACGCATGGCGGCCCGTCTCTACGAGGAAGTTCTCGACAGCCTCAAGCAGAGTTCGGGGGTCGCACTCGTCGATACGCGGCGGCTCCTCGGGACGCTCGTGGTCGTCATCTTGCTGAGCCTGGCGACGGTGCAGGTGGCTGTCGTCGACATCGGCTTGCTCGCCCAGGACGGCCCGTCGGACACAGAGTCACCGACCGACCACCAGCAGGAGTACGAGGGACTCAAAAACGGTGACTCAGTGCTGGGCGACAGCGAGGACGTGCAGGCCGGCGACGAGAACCTCACCGCCCAGATCGACTCCACGGGCGGTGACGAGGAAGTCGACCGGAACAAACAGTTCCCGTCGTCGGACAGCGACGGCCCGGGGAGCGCCAGCGGAACCGTCGACAGCCAACAGGCCGGCTTCACCGGCCCCGAAGACGTTGAGGACGCGGAGCTTATCCGTGAGTACAATCTCGAGATCCGAGAACAAGACGATCCAGACACCGATTCATGAGTCCACAGCGAGACATCGACGCGCTACAGCGGAAAATAGAGAGCGCACGTGAACAGATAGCCACGCGAATTGTCGGCCAAGAGGAGGTACTAGAGCAGCTGCTCGTCTGTATTCTCGCCGATGGCAATGCCCTGCTCGAATCGAACCCCGGACTGGGGAAGACGACGATGGTTCGGACGGTGGCAGAGGTGACTGACCTCCAGTTCTCCCGCATCCAGAACACCCCGGACCTGATGCCGTCCGACATTACGGGGACCGAGATCATTCGCGAAACCGACAGCGGCCGGGAGTTCGTCTTCGAGAAGGGACCGGTGTTCGCCAACGTCGTGCTGGCCGACGAAATCAACCGCGCGACGCCAAAGACACAGGCCGCCCTGCTCGAAGCGATGCAGGAGAAGCAGGTGACCGCCGCCGGCGAAACGTACGACCTCCCGAAGCCGTTTTTCATCCTGGCGACACAGAACCCCATCGATCAGTCGGGGACCTACGCGCTCCCGGAGGCCCAGACCGACCGCTTCATGCTGAAACTGGTGGTCGACTACCCTGATTACGATGAAGAACGGACCATCGTCGACATGTACACCGCCGGCTCGGAGCAAGTGCCGGTGGAGCGCTCGTTGACCCGCTCGGAGATACAGGAGATCCAGCAGCTCGTCCGCGAGATGCCCATCGCCGACGACCTTCGGGACCGTGCGGTCCAGCTTATCCGCCGGACTCGCGAGGCCGATGACATCGAGTTCGGTGCCAGTCCGCGGGCGAGCATGGCGCTCGTCCAGACGGCAAAGGCGCGGGCGTTCCTCTACGGCCGGTCTCATGTCACCGGCGAGGACATCGAAGCACTGGCCGCGCCCGTCCTCCGGCACCGGGTTATTGTGGACTTCCGGGCCGAACGAGAGGGCCGGACGGCAGACGACCTCATCGCGTCGCTCATAGAATGAACCATGCAGACATGGCTCCCTGTCGGGTCAGAAACCGGTTCCACGGAGAGAGGGTCACATGACTATCGAACCGGATTTCCTGGACGAACTCGAACGGTTCACTGCAGCGCTCGACCGCCAGACGACGTCTATCCGTCAGGGCGACCAGCAGTCGCCACGCGTCGGCGAAGGGCTCACCTTCAGCGATTACCGGCGCTACTCGCCCGGTGACGACACGCGACGTATCGACTGGAAGCTGTTCGCACGAACGGAGGAGTATTTCATCAAGCAGTACGAAGAAGAGCGGAGCCTGACCGTCCACCTGCTCGTCGATACGAGCGCGTCGATGGACTACGGCGAAGACGAGATTCACAAGTTCGAGTACGCCGCCAAACTCGCGCTAGGGTTTGCCTACCTCACTGCCGAGGAGAACAACGACTTCCAGTTCTCCACAGTCCGTGACCGGGTGAACCGGATCGACACCGGGCAGTCGAACCGCGGTGAACTCCTCTCGCTCATCGACCAGCTGAACGAGACAACACCCGATGGGAAAGCGGACTTCGAATCGGCGCTAGAGGGGTACGCCAAGCGTATCCGCTCGCGCTCGCTCGTCGTCGTGTTCAGCGACTGTTTAGCCGACCCGGAACAGCTAGAGTCGGGTATCGCGGCGCTCGCACGCAACGAGGTCGACGTGCTCTTAGTCCGCATAGTTGCCCCTACGGAACGGGACCCGGGCGTCGTCGGGGACGTGCTGTTCACCGACCCGGAGAGCGG